>JAJFLN010000470.1 GCA_021772705.1 Candidatus Cloacimonadota bacterium
GGGTCCGACTCTCAGGCAGCTACTCGACGCATCAAATACGATTCTCCCAAAAGGACCTCCGTGAGCTCTGCGAGCTCTGTGGGCGACCTGTAACTTCCCGAGTCATCGCAGCAGAGCCACCCCCTGGGCGACATGCACCCGTGAACGGGTGGAAGCCTGTCCCATCACGAGAAAGCTGCACCCACCGGAGGCCTTTCAGGCTCAGTCCGCCGGATGGGCCTGACGGAAGTAGTCGCCGATTCCCTGGAAGAGTGAGTCGACGATGACCTGACGCCGGTTCTTGCCTCGGAGTCGGAGGAGCTCTCGCCGATCACCGATGAAGCAGGTCTCGACCAGGACCGCGGGCTTCTTGTGAACCTGCCTGAGGACAACGAAGTCGGCACGGCGAATTCCCTTGGGAAGACTCGACTTCGGGAACCTGGAGTAGAATCGGCGGTAGTCTCTCCGCGAGGCCGCCGTCGACTTGATTCGGGATCGAGGTCGTCGGGTCTTCTTCGCCTTGGGGACTCCCCTGGCCTTTCTTGCCGCTGCCCGGGCCAGACGAGCGCGATGGGCCTTCTCCAGATTCATCAGCTTGATCACTTCCGGTTCCGGCGTGTAGCTCAAGCCGAGGCCGTCGGACAGACGCTGATAGAGCGCGTGAGCCAGCTGGGTGGTCTTGGCAGGTTGATTCGACTTGAGGCGCCTCGACAGCCCCCTGGCATACCCGGGAAGCACCAGGTTGTACTTCGCCGGAGCGTAGGTGTAGACCGTGGTGTAGTTGACGCCGTAGACGGGCCTTCCCCCTGCCGGGGTCTCCTGGCAGAGATCGGAGTAGTTGAAGTGAACCGAGACGAAGATGTCTGCATTGGTGCTTCGTGCGGCGATACCCCGGCCATAGAGATCGGTGGTGACGTCGCCGGACCGTGTCTGGAGGACTCGGGCGCCGGCCTCCTCCAGCCGGGATGCGAGCTGATTGACCACATCGAGGGCGACGTCCTTCTCGTCGAGACGGAAGATCTCCGTATCGTCCCGGGTCAGAACACCCGACGCACCGGGGTCCTTTCCGCCGTGGCCCGCATCGAGAACAATGGTCCGTCCCTTCAGCGCCTCCGGTGCACCTTCGGCGGCGGGAGCTCTCTTCCCCGACGAGTCCGGGGCCAGCATGGACTTGAGCAGATCCGAAGCCGCGGCGACTCCCGTTTCAATCCGCTGTGTCAGGTGGGCTTCCCGGCCCAAGAGCTTCTTGCCGTGCCTGGCCTTGTAGGCCTGCACATTCTGCCGGTCTTGTTCGACCCGGATCAGGGCCTGGATCAGGTCCGCCGGGGCCGGCATCAGCTCCGAGGCGAGCAGGCTCGCTCCTGGGGAGAGCAGTAGACAGAGACTCAGCAGCGCTGTTGAAGTGAGTTGAAACGATGAGGGCATGGACTTCCTCTGCGCAGGATCTGAAGCCTGAGCGACGTTGATCGATGGCTCGCCCGTGAGCAGGCTGAGCCCATTCCGTGGGTCCTTGCTGGGCAACACCTGGTATCTATCGGACAGGATCGACGCTCCGTGAAGACCCAGGTGTCGCGTCTCCGCAGTTACCCTACCGTCGGCAGGTCCTGCTCAGCCGGCTTCGGCGGCTGATCCGGGTCGCGGCCGAAAACGAAGAGGAACGCCAGGATGGCCCCGGCGCCTGCCAGGTTTGCCAGGTAGGGGTTCACACCGTATCCCGAGGGCAGATATCCCGTGAGCAGGGCGATCAAACCGATGGATGCGGCGTAGGGCATCTGGGTCCAGACGTGATCCATGTGATCCACGGCGCTGGCCATGGAACTCATCACCGTGGTGTCCGAGATGGGCGAACAGTGATCACCGAAGATGGCACCCGTCAGGATGGCTCCCACGGCGGCGGCCAGGTAGCCCGGGTCCACGACCGCCGGATTGGCGCCGCTCAGCTTCACCACCAGCGGGATGGTGATGGGAAACAGGATGGCCATGGTTCCCCAGGAAGTGCCCGTGGCGAATGCGATCACACCGGAGGCCACGAAGATCGCCGCCGGCAGCAGGCCGTAGGGGAGCTTGTCCCCGATCATGTCCGACACGGTGGTGGCCGTCCCGAGCTGCTCGACCACGGCGCCCAAGCCCCAGGCCAGGGCGAGAATGAACATGGCCAGGACCATCGCCTTGGCACCGGAAACCCAGGCCTTCATGGCCTCCTCGAAGTCGAGGATACCCTGGGCTGAAACCAGCACCAGAGCAGCGACGGACGACAGGATGGCGGCCCAGAGGAGGACCACTGTCGAGTCGGCCTGCCCCAGAATGTCCCGGATGCCTGCAGCCTGCAGGGCCTCGGCGCCGCCGGCATCGAAGATGGCTTGCCTTCCCGTGTAGATCAGGCCGATCAGGGTGGTGAGGATCAGGGTCAGGATGGGAAGTGCCGCGTTGTACCAGCGAAGGGGCTTTCCCTCCGGAGCCTGCAGCTTCTCCAGTTCCTCCCCGGCCAGGGGATTCGAGCCGGGCCGGATGACCTCGCCCGTGCGCCGGGCCCGGCGTTCCGCCGTCAGCATGGGACCGAACTCCCGCTTCAGAAAGATTCCGGCGGGAATGAAGAACAACAGCAGAAAGGCATAGAAGCGATAGGGCAAGGATTCCAGGAAGACCAGGTAGGGGTCCGTGGTGATTCCGGCCTTTTCGAAGGCGTCTCCGATGAGCCCCACTTCGTAGCCAATCCAGGCCGACAGGACGGCCACGGAGGCGATGGGTGCTGCCGTGGCATCGACGATGAACGACAGCTTCTCCCTCGAGACCCGGGCCCGATCCGTCAGGGGTCTGAGGGTGTTTCCCACGATCAGGGTGTTGGCATAGTCGTCGAAGAAGATGACCAGTCCCATGGCATAGGTGGACATCTGACTCCAGATCGGGCTGTCGGCCTTCCGTGCCATGACGGCCACGATGCCCTGGAGGCCTCCCGATCGGGCCACGACACCCACCATCCCGCCGATGCAGAGGCTGAAGACGATGATCGTCGCATGCCCCTTGTCGATGAGCCCATTCAGAATGTGGGTGTCAACGGACCGGAGCAGCCCCGAGAGGAGAGTGCCGGGTACGGAGAGGACGCCATCAAAGCCGATGAGCACCACCGCTCCGGCGTAGATGCCGAGGAAGAGGGAGACCAGGACTTCTCGAGTGATCAGGGCCAGGCCGATGGCAACCACCGGCGGCAGCAGCGTGGCTGCCTCATCGAGCCTGCTCGGTCCGAAGCCGGTCAGAGCCAGGACGATGACGACAGCGGCGAAGAGCGCCAGCTTGGTCTTCATCGAGAGCGGCTCGGTGCTGGGCTGTTCCCGCATGTGTTGGATCAACGGCCCAGGATGATGTTGCGTCCCTGAATGGCTTCCTGAATGCACTGCTGCATGACCCGTTCGTCCTGGGGATCGAACTTGTAATCCAGCATATGACGGAGCAGAAGCCTCTGATGGGCGCACTGCAGGATGGCCGATCGCTCGATGGCGTCGGCCAGATAGGCGATGGATGGGTCGATGGCTGGGGGCGTCGGCTCTGTCATTTCGAATGTCCTCCTGGATGCGATCTGAAGAGAGGAAGCCGAAATGTACCTTGAATGCCCCATTTCAGGCAAGGATCCTGGGAGATTGGGCGCAACCTTCGTCCGTTCCTGATTCGCTGAAGACGGAACCGAAGAGGGAGCGGACATCACTTGATCCGATCTTCGTGAAACGTTGACCGGTTCCGATACGTATTAGATGAACATGTACATGAGAGCATTGATAGCAGGCGTTTCTGTTCTGTTCGTTGCCGCCGCCGGCGCGCCGGAGCTGACAGCAGAGTCGAGGTCGACGGTCGTGATCCGGGAAATCGACGTCGATTCACCGATGAAAGTGGCCATGGATCGCATCCTCCGGGGCAAACGGGGTGAGGCGATCCTGACGGACTTGCGCACCGGCGAGCAGTGGATCTCCGGTGGGACCCGGGCTCACGCCGCCTACAACGGAGCCAGCACGTTCAAGCTGCTGACGGCCTACTACGGCTTGACGGAGGGGCTCATCGACCCGGACGTGGAGCTGGACTGCAAGCCATTCCGGTTCGGCGGCAAGAGAATCCGCTGCTGGAGACGGCGGGGCCACGGCACCATCGCCCTCCGGGAGGCTCTCGGAACATCCTGTAACGGCCTGTTCTATACCGTCGGTATGATGCCTGGCGCCCGGTCCCAGGAACTGGAGAAGCTGGCCCGGGCGGTGGGCTATGAGCCGGCACCGACCCGGTCAACCAAGCCAGAGCTCTTCGGTCACGGCGACGGCTGGTACATCAGCCCCATCAACCAGGCCCGACTCATCGGCGCCATTGCCACGGCCGGCACGCCCCAGGCCGGCGCCGACAAGGTGACGGCCCTCTTCACGGACAACGAAGCTCTTCGGGTCATCCGGCAGGGCATGCGCCGCACCCTGATTGACGGCACGGCCAAGCATGCCGACATCTCACGGCTGCCACTGGCCGGGAAGACCGGCACACTGGGCAAGCAGGGATGGTTCTTGTCCTACGCTCCCTACTACTCTCCGCGGATCAGCTGTGTGGTCCACCTGGACCGCGCCTGGGGACATCAAGCCGCCTCTCTCACCAAGAAGATCCTGGAGTCCCACCTGCAATTCCGGGAGCTTCCGCCGGAGCAGTTCGCCCTGAGTCTCGAGAAGCTCAGGAAGCACCGGAAGGGAACCAAGGCGGGTCGACCCACTCCCAAGCGCCGGAAGAAGCGGCAAGGCTCGGCATCGACGTCGGCCGGATCCGGCCGGGGCCAGGAGATGGCCAGCAAGATCTGATCACCAGCCGATGTCGCTGACCTTCCGGATCCACTCCAGGCTCTTGGGGTGAAGATAGCCGACGAGCTTGCCTCCTCGGCAACGGACGTCGGGGGGCAGATCGATGGCGCAGATGGCGCCCTTCTTGAACCCCGGAAAACTGTCGACGCCCAGATAGTAGGCTGCGTATCGGCCCATGTCCGGCTCGTGCCCCACCAGGGCCACTCCTTCCGGGCTGGCCAGGGTCTCCAGCAGGTCGTCGACGGAGTCCTCCGAACCTCCTCCGGACAGACAGCGGGCCGCATCCACCGAGTCTCTGTACTCGCACACATGGGCGAGGATCTCCGCCGTCTGGACCGCCCGAACCCTGGGACTGGTCAGAATTCGATCCAGAGGCTCATCACTCTTCCGGAAGACTTTGGCCACATCCCTCATCCGGTCTCGCCCCTTGGCGGTCAGATACCGCTCGAAGTCCTCCATTCCAAACCCGCCGTCAACAGCAGCAGCGTGTCGTACGAGATACAGCTTCATTACCTTCCTCCATCCTCCATCTTCCACGATCGGGTCAGTCATCTGTCAGATTGCGACAGGATATCAGTATCCCTCGGAGTTCCGTCCCGGGGCGGGTGCCTGGACTCCAGCCAACCATGAATAGATCCGGTCGCGGTAGGACGGCCCTCACGGGCCGCCCCCCGCACAGATCCGGACGTGAGCTTCAACTCATCCGGCTCCTGCCTTGGGTATTGACGTTGGGTAGAGCTTCGGAAAGGAGTGATAGATGCGGACCGGAGGAA
>JAJFLN010000048.1 GCA_021772705.1 Candidatus Cloacimonadota bacterium
CGGCTTGGGGCCAGGCAGCCAGGAGCGTGGCGGGGAAGGGCGAACAGGGAACAGGCAACAGGGGACCGGGAACAGGCAAAGGAAAATTCAGTCCAGAATCCAACACAACCAATAACATATGCCGGCAAGCAACCCTTCGAAAGCCAAGAATGAGCTGGCGACATGCTGATTCCCCATTGCCTGCTCCCGGTTCCCTGTTCACAAGGCACTTGGCGCAAACGAAATCAGGTGAATTCTCCGGCACATTCCTGGCTTCGGTGACACCCCCACCTACCCGGTCAGGGCGTCTTCTTTGCCGGTGTCTTCTTCGAGGGTGACTTCTTGCTGGCGGACTTCTTCGTCGCTGCCTTCTTGGCCGGTGATTTCCTGGCGACCGGGGTCGTACCGGAGCTCTTCTTCTCTGCCGTCGGTTTCTTGACCGACGCCTTCTCAGCTTCCGGCGGTTTCGCTGCAGCCCCCTCGACCAGCTCGCCGTCGCTCCGAAGATAGGAGGGACTGCGAGGCCCTCTTCTGGCTAGCCGCTGCAGGCCGCTGGAGAGTGCATGGGTCTCCGGGTCGTACCGGCCAGCCAGCTCATCCCGGATTGTCCGCTCCCAGAGAGGAACTCCGACGACATGGGCGGCCCTTCCTATGACATGGGCCGCCACGGGAGCCGTCAGGAAAGTGAAAATGATGACGAAGATGGCCCTGGCGGCGACGCTGACGTCGTCGGAAAAGTAGAGAGCCTGGGCCAGAAGCAAGCAGGAGACGCCCAGGGTGGCTGACTTGCTGGCCGCGTGTATCCGGGTGTAGATATCGGGAAGCCTGAAGGCGCCAATACCGGCTACGAGACAGAAGGCGCCGCCGACGAGCATCAGGATCGAGGCCATCAGATCGAGGATCACGGTCGGCCCCTCCGTTCTACGTAGGTGGCGAAGGCAATGGTCCCGACGAAGGAGAGCAGAGCCAGGACCACGGCGGCCTGCAGCAGCACGGGCTCCTTCACGTAGATGGTGTAGATGGCGATGATGCCCACCACCAGCGTGGACGTCAGGTCCAGAGCCACCACTCGATCCGCCAGGGTCGGTCCCTGAGCCAGCCGCATCAGAGCGAAGAACATGGAGAAGGTGAGCATGGACAGGGTGACCTCCGCCACGATGGACACCAGCGTCATCGGAGCACCTCCAGCAGGCGCCTCTCCAGGCCTTCCTTCAGGGTTCGCTTCGACTCCAGGGCGTCATCGACGAACATATCGTGCACGTAGAGCACCTTCCGGTCATCGGAGACATCGAGGCTGAGAGTGCCCGGAGTCAGGGTGATGAGACAGGCGAGGAGGGTTATCTCCAGGTCCGTGGTGGCGTCCAGCGGCAGGGCGACGATGGCGGGACGGGCCGCCAGCGTAGGGGTCACCACATCGATGAAGACTCGCCAGTTGGCCGTGATCAGCTCTCCGATGAAGTAGAACAGAAACGAGATCGTGAGCCAGCACCGGCGGAAGTAATCCGTGGGCTTCATGGCGGGCTGCATGAACCAGAGGATGCAGAAGCTCAGCGCGAAGCCGACGGTGAGATTGGCGTGGCTGATGTCGCCGGTCATGGTGGCCCAGACGATGCTCAGGAAAATGTTGGAAAGGAAGGTCATCATGATCGGGTCCGCATCACCGCCTCGATGTACTCCGTCGGATCCATCAGCTGTCCTGCCGCTCGGTCGGCCAGGTTGAAGAAGGTCTCGGCGCCGATTCCGATTGTCAGGGTGATGAGCGCCAGAACCAGGATCGGCAGGATCATCGTCAAGCACATGGGCTCGTCGTCCGACCTGGGCTCATCCTCCCCTTCGGCCACGTCCGGCCTGGGTTTCCAGAACGCCTCGGCCCAGAGCTTGGTCATGGAGAAGAGGGTCAGGAGACTGACGAAGAGGGCCGTGGCCACGATGCAATACTGCTCGAGCCTCAGGCCGGCGATGACCAGTCCCAGCTTGGCGAAGAAGCCTGACAGGGGAGGCAAACCTGCGAGAGACATGGCGGGAATCAGGAACAGGACCGACAGGGATGGGTGGGTCTTGTACAGCCCTCCCAGCTTCTTCAGGTCGCCAGTTCCCCGCATTTTCTGTATGACGCCGCTGACCAGGAACAGGTTGGTCTTCACGATGATGTGGTGAGTGATGTAGAAGACCGACGCCGTCAAGCTGAGCCGCGAATTCAGCCCCAGCCCCATGGTCATGTAGCCAATCTGGCTGACGATGTGGAACGACAGGACCCTGCGGAACTCGAACTGTGCCGCCGCTCCGAGAACGCCGCAGAGCATGGTCAGTCCCGACATGATCAGGATTAGGTTGTGGGTGTAGACCACGTCCTGGACGAAGATCAAGGTGAAGACCCGGATCAGGGCGTAGACCCCGACCTTTGTCAGCAGGCCGGCGAACACGGCCGAAACGGCGGGAGGCGGCGTGTGATACGAAGACGGCAGCCAGAAGAACAGAGGGAACATGGCCGCCTTGATGCCAAAGGCGATGAGAAAGAACATCGACAGGGTGGTCACCAGTCCCGGGTCAGCTGTCTGGGCCAGCTTCACCGAGAGGTCGGCCATGTTCAGCGTCCCCACTACTCCATACAGGATGCCGATTCCCGCCAGGAACAAGGCCGACGAGACAAGATTGAGGGTCACGTACTTGAAGGCCCCCTCCATCTGCATCGGCGTGCCCCCCAGAGCGACCAGGACGAAGGAGGCCATCAACATGACCTCGAACCAGACGTACATGTTGAAGATGTCGCCGGTCAGGAAGCTGCCGCAGACACCCATCAGCAGCACATGGAGGAAGACGAAGTAACCATAGGACTGGCGTCTTTCGTCCACTCCATACCAGGAGTAGACGGCGACACAGAAGCCGATGATTCCCGCCAGCACGGCCATGATGGCGCTGAAGAGGTCCGCCACGATGGTGATCCCCACCGGGGCTGCCCAGCCGCCGATCTGGACAGACAGGATTCCAGTCCTCTCTACTTCCGACAGGAGTCTGAGTGTGCTCAGCAGGAGCAGGCCCGTGCCTCCGACCCCGATCCAGCGCTGGATCCAGAGCGATCTCCAGAACAGGAGTGAAATGGCCCCGGAGAGCAGGGGAATCACGATGGGGAGGACCGGAAGGAGACTCAACATTCCGTCCTCCTCAGCTCATCGATGTCTTCCTGTCCTGTCGTCTGGTAGGTCCGATTCACCAGGGCCAGGGCGAATGCCGTCACGCCGAAGCTGATCACGATGGCCGTCAGCACCAGGGCTTGCGGGAGCGGATCGGCGTAGGGGGGCACCGGCGCCAGCGACCCGGGAGGGACCAGCGGAGCCCGGCCACGGGTCAGGCCTCCGGCGGCGAAGACGAGCAGGTTGCTGGCATGGCTCAGAAAGGAGAGTCCAATGATCAGTTTCACGATGCTCCGTCGCAGGATCAGGTAGAAGCCCGCCGAGTAGAGGGCGCCGATCACGATTGCCAGCAAGAGGTTCACGTCAGGACTCCGAGAGGGTGAAGATGATGAGGAGCGTCACGCCCAGCACGACCAGGAAGACCCCCGTGTCGAAGATGACCGGAGTTCCCACACTGACGTGTCCCAGGCCGGAAAGGTCAAAGCCTCCCCAGAGGCCGGTCATGAACGCCTGTCCTCGAAAAGCCGAGAGGAGAGCGCTGCCCATGGCGAAGAGCAGTCCCGTTCCGATCAGGGTGTGAGGATCGGCGCGGAGCAGCTTCCTCGCGGAGGGCACATCGTGGGCGAAGGTGTGGAGGGCGAAGGAGGCGGCACCGATCAGGCCGGCGCAGAACCCGCCTCCAGGAACGTTGTGGCCGCTGAAGAGCAGGTAGACGGCGTAGAGCAGGAGTAGTGGGTGGAGCAGGCGACTCGCCGTGTGGAGGATCAGAGAATTCATATCAGACCTCCTCCTCCTTCTCGGGCCGAAGCTTCATCAGGGCGAAGACCCCGAGGGCCGCCAGGGAGAGGACTGTGATCTCTCCCATGGTGTCGATCCCTCTGAAGTCCACCAGGATCACGTTGACCACGTTTCGACCGTGAGCCTCGGGGTAACTCTTCCGTGCCATCTCGGCGGAGATGGAGGGGGAAAACTGAACATCCAAGGCCGCGATGACCAGGGTGGTCATCAGGGCGCCGAACATGATGGAGATCACGGCGTCACGGAAGCGGTGCCCCTTGCTCGACAGCCGCGTGAATCCCGGAAGGCTGTAGAGAACGAGGACGAAGAGGATCACCGTCAGTGTTTCGATGAGCAGCTGGGTCATGGCCAGGTCCGGAGCCCCGAAGGTGGCGAAGATCAGGGCGACGCCATAGCCGACGATCCCAAGAGTTGCGATGGCTCCTAGGCGGGACTTCTGGAAGACCGCCGACACCGTGGCGGCCAGGATCACCGCCACCAGGATCACCTCGTGGAGGACCGGGGGCAGGTCGAATGGCAGAGAGAACGATCCCGCCCGGCTCACCAGGGTGTAGGTCGTCAGGGAGATGGTGGAGGCGAAGATGATGAGCAGATAGTTCTTCAGGTAGCCGCTCTGGAGCAGGTCGGTCTGCCACCGGGCGAAAGCCATAAGGTTTGTCATGCACCGGTCGTAATTGGCTCCGGTGAACTCGTGGACAATCTCGTCGAAAGGGCGGAAGGCTCGCCGGATGTCCTCGATCCGGAGGTAGACGTAGACACCCATGGCCATGCTGAACAGACTGAGCACGAGGGCGAAGCTGAACCCGTGCCAGAGTCCCAGATGTGTCGGGAACCTGTAGCCCACAATCGACTTCATCGCCGGGCTGAGAAGTGTGTGCTCGATCAGGCCCGAGCGGACCCCGAAGAGCAGGCTGGTGCCGGCCAGGACCAGAGGCGGCATCCACATGCTCCAGTGCGCTTCCCGGACTCTACCGAGCTCTGAAGGCCGGGCTCCCAGGAATGGCCCCACCCCGACCAGGAGTCCCATACCGAGGTACAGGATTCCCGTGGTCACCACGGCTACCACGGCGGGAATCGCGAAGTATCCCATGTGCAAGGCAGACTCATAGAGAGCCTCCTTGGCGATGAAGCCGAACAGGGGTGGGATACCGCCCATGGAGAGAGCCGCCAGCCCGGCTGCCATGGCTGTCATGGGCAGCGCCCCGGCCAGGCCGCCTACCTGCAAGATGTCCTTCTTGCCCGTCTGATGGTCCACGATACCGGCCACCAGAAAGAGGGCTCCCTTGTACAGGGCGTGGGCGACCAGGAACAGCATGGCAGCCTGAACGGCCTGGTCCGTGCCGAGGCCGATGAGCATGACCAGCGTGCCGAGACCGCTCACGGTGGAGAACGCCAGAATCCGCTTGAACACGGTCTGCCTGATGCCGACGAGGGCGCCGACGAGCATGGTGGTTCCCCCGAAGAGGGACAGGAGCGCGAACCACCAGGTCGTTCCACCCAGGATCGGGTTCATCCTGGCTAGCAGGTAGACGCCAGCCTTGACCATCGTGGCGGCGTGAAGATAGGCGCTGGCCGGCGTTGGGGCCGCCATGGCATTGGGAAGCCAGAAGTGGAAGGGAAACTGGGCCGACTTCGTGAATGCTCCGGCCAGGATCAACAGCAGGGCTGGAACATAGAGCGGGCTGCGGCGAATCAGGACCCCGTTGGCCACCAGCTCCGAGATCTCCAGCGTACCGCCAATCTCTCCCAGAATGAGCAGGCCCGCCAGCATGGCCAGACCTCCGAGTCCCGTCACCAGAAGAGCTTGCAGGGCCGCCTTCCGGGCCTCCTCCTTCTCGTGGTCGAAGCCGATCAGGAAGTATGAGGTGATACTGGTCAACTCCCAGAAGATGAAGAGAGTGATCAGGTTGTCCGTCAGCACCACCCCGAGCATGGCCAGCATGAACGAGAGCAGGTAGAGGTTGAAGCGGTTCAGCTGAGGATGGTCCGCGAGATAACCGCCGGCGTAGATGGCGATGAGAGCGCCAATTCCGGAGATCAGGAGGGCGAAGAGCATCGATAGCCCATCCATCACGAGAGATATCTCGATCTCCAGGGAAGGGACCCAGGGAATCGAGAGTTGCAGCATCTGACCTGATGCGGTGCTGCTCAGGAAGTTCGAGAGCAACAGCACGATGGAGATCGGCATGAGAGCCACGACGTAGCTCGCAAGTGGTGCTCCTCCGTGATGTCCATGTCCGGCCTCGGCCGCGTGGTCGTGCTGCATTGAGGCTAGACCGTATCACCCTCGCCGCGGCGAGGCAACCGGCTGTCCCTTGGGATCCGGGGACACACGACTGGACCCGAATTCGCCGTCGGCTGCCAGGCAGCACGGGCACCCCAGGAATTCGGGTCCAGTCGTGTGTCCCGACAGCGGCGGGAGACCGCCGAGGTGTAGCGAGTGAAAGTCTTGCACAGTGAAGGTTTAGCGAACCGCGCTGACCCCGAGTCATGCGGCGGCGGTCGAGAGGCCGCGGCTGAAGCGTTGACAGGGGAGGCGACAGGCCGGGTA
>JAJFLN010000471.1 GCA_021772705.1 Candidatus Cloacimonadota bacterium
AGGAGGAGCCCGGGCCCCCCCCCTCATGAGATTCCAGGCGAATTCAGCGCCACTCTTCTATATAATGAAGGTGTGAACGACTTAGACCAAGAGGATCAGGTCCAGCAGCAAGGTTCGGGGAGTTGGATACCGTCGCTCGAACTCCTGGTGACTGTTCTCGGGGGAACCGCGTTGCTGGCCTTGGTCATCGGCCTGTCGCTGGCTCCGAACGATCCTTTCCCCTGGCAGGGGCTGCTGGTGGTCCACTTCGTGAATGTCTGGATCTGGATCGGCGCTTACATCTCGGTCTCCCGGGCCTACCGGTCCCAGCGGAACCAGAACAACCCTGAAGC
The DNA here is from genome assembly GCA_021772705.1 of Candidatus Cloacimonadota bacterium. Classification (GTDB taxonomy): domain Bacteria; phylum Muiribacteriota; class UBA6191; order JACPRK01; family JACPRK01; genus OFTM100. The sequence goes on from JAJFLN010000471.1 coordinate 333, forward strand.
AGCTTCAGTCCTCTTCCTTCTGTCCCTGCTGACCATCGCCCTGGTCCTCAGCGCCGTCCACAACGGCCTGTTGCTAGCCAGCTCGAGGGGCATCCAGATCGCCGAGACAGTTTACAAGCTGGCCCTGACCAGCCCCCTGGTCCAGGCCCTGCCCCACGTGTTGATCGCCGTTGGGGGCCTCACGATCCTGGTAACCATGCGCAAGTCGAGCCTGCCCAGGGTGATCCACGAGTCCGATGAAACCCGAGTCATCCGGCGGCTCAACACGGAGCTGAACCAGGAGAAGCAGAAGCTCCAGACCGTGGTCCAGGGGATTCAGGCCGGTCTGGCCATGGTCGACAGCGAGGGCGTCATCATGTGGGCCAACGAGATCTATACCCGCTGGTTCGGCAAGGGCGAGCCTCTATCGGGCCAGGGCAGCATGAAGGTGCTCGGCGTGTCAGATGCGGACATAGAGGAGTGGCCCCACTCCAAACTCGGCGCCGACGGCAAGAGCATGGCCCAGTGTGAACTGCGACTCACCATGGCCAACGGTGAGGTGCGGCCTTTCCTCATCAGCGCCTACAACCTGAACGACGATCGGGGTGAGGTGATGGGCCACCTGCAGCTGCTCCAGGACGTCTCCCAGGAGAAGGCGATGCAGGCCCAGCTGATAGAGAGCGAGAAGCTCTCCGCCGTGGGACAGCTGATCGGCGGTGTGGCTCACGAATTGAACAATCCCCTCGCCATCCTGATTGGCTACTCCGAGCTCGCCATCGCCGACAAGAACGCACCGGAGGGATTCAAGAACATGATCGAGTCCATCCGGCGAAACACCGTACGGTGCCAGAAGGTGGTCAAGAACCTGCTCTCATTCGTTCGCCGCCACAAGGATGAGAGGACTCTCACCAGCATCCGTGAGCCCATGGCTGCCGTCCTGGAGCTCAAACGCCATCAGCTGAAGGTGGAGAACATAGAAGTGGAGATCGACTGTCCCCACGACGTGACACAGACCATGCTGGACGAACACCGGCTCCAGCAGGTGTTCCTGAACCTGGTCAACAACGCCCACGATGCCATCGCCGAGACAGGCAGGGAAGGCAAGATCGAACTCAGCGCCAGATCCGAGGGCGGGTTCATCATCGCCAAGGTCAGCGACGACGGCCCGGGGATACCGGAGTCCCTCCGGGAGAAGGTCATGTCTCCCTTCTTCACCACCAAGGCACTAGGCAGGGGCACCGGTCTGGGTCTGGCCATTTGCAGGAGCATCGTGGAAGAGCACAATGGCACCCTCACCCTGGAGAGCGAGGTCGGTAAGGGTTCCACCTTCACCATCCGCCTCCCCCTCAGGACCGCCGCAGGCGTGACCCAGGTGGTGAAGCCTCAATCCGCCGCGCCACCGAGCAAGATCCTCCTCGTCGATGACGAGCCGGAGATCGTGGAGCTCCTGAGCCGTATCCTGGAGGACGCGGGTCACAACTGCGTCACCGAGAATGACGCCCTGTCGGGCCTGGAGCGGCTCGCCGCAGGGGAGCCCTTCGACCTGATCATGTGTGATCTCAAGATGCCCGACCTGGATGGCATGGCCTTCCTCCGCCGCGTCCAGCGCGACCACGTCGACACGGTGAAGCATTTCGTCTTTCTCAGCGGAGACACGGCCAATCCCAGAACCAGGGAGCAGGTGGAATCCCGAGGCGTCAGCATGATTGAAAAGCCCTACGACCGGGAAGAGATCCTGGCCGCCGTCAGCAAGACCCTTCTCTCCTCTGACGCTCTGGGCACTGCCAGCCTGGAGTAAGTTCCAGGCCCGGCCCTCTCGGCTGCTGCTCGACCCCCGACCGAGACAGCCCCTGTCCACTTGCCAGCCTTTCCCTCTGTGTCCTCCGTGTTGAACCAATCCTCCCCGGCCACGCCGGCCAGACGCCATGACAGCCTCCTCCCCCATCCGGTCCCGCCTACCCAGAGGCGCCGTCACGGCGCCCTCACGCCTGGAGGATGCCCCGGACCGGGCGGCCTACGAGAGCGACGAGTCCCACACACCGGGAGGGCACACTCCGGCAGTCGCTCTGCCTGAATCGGAAGGCCAACTCGCCTACCTGCTGCAACAGGAGGCCCGGATTCTCCCCGTCGGCGCCCAGTCCTCCCTGACAGGCGGCGCCACTCCCAGAGGCGAAACAGTGGTCGCCATGGAGCGATTCACCCACCTCGCATCCCAGGGAACTTGTGTCATAGCCGGGGCCGGGGTGCCACTGACTGTCCTGCAGCGGTCCCTCGAGGGGCAGGGCCGATGGTACCCGCCGGTGCCGACCTTTACAGGAGCCATGGTTGGGGGCGTGCTCTCGACCAACGCCGCCGGTGCAGCGACCTTCAAGTACGGCTCCACTCGCGACTGGGTCGACGGTCTGACAGTGATGCTGCCCTGCGGTGAAGTCCTGGAGCTGAATCGCGGTGAGTGCCTCAGCCAGGACCGTCGAGGCTTCCAGGTACAGTTGACCGACGGCACGATCCTCTCTGTGCCCCTGCCCTCCTACGTAATGCCCGATGTGCCGAAGCGGAGTGCTGGCTACCACGCCGCTGACGGCATGGATTTGGTCGACCTGATCATCGGGTCCGAGGGAACCTTGGGCATCGTCACGGAGGCCCGGCTGCGAACTGCGCCTCGTGACTTCCAGCCCCTGGCGGTCCTTGCCCTGACTCGGGACACGGAGACAGCGTGGAAGATCACCGACGAACTCAGGAACCAGTCCCGTCTGACCTGGTCCGAGGGAGACTCTCAGGGCATCGACGTCGCCGCCATCGAGTTCCTGGATCGACGATGCCTGGAGATCCTGCAAGAGGATGACGCCAAGGAAAGATGGGGCCTGGAGGTGGAGGCCGCCGACGGGGCCGCCCTGCTCATCCAGGCCGAGTTGCCGTTGGGCCTTTCGCCGGGGGAGGCCCTGGAGCAGCTGGCGGGATTCGCAGAACCTGACGCCCCCGTCACGGGCCTGGTGGCGCTTTGCAGCCTCTTGGCCGCCTCGGTACCTCTGGACAAGCTGCAGTTTGCGCTCCCCGACGAGGGGCACCGAGCGGAGCAGATGCTCGCCATCCGGGAGGCGGTCCCGGTGGGCGTCAACAGCCGCGTGGGCCGGGCCAAACGGAGCGGTGC
>JAJFLN010000472.1 GCA_021772705.1 Candidatus Cloacimonadota bacterium
AGACGATATGGCCGCCCGCTCCATTCATCCTTCGACAGGCTCAGGACGAACGGATCGGGAAAACTCGGCCATTCAGTCGTCCTGGATGCGGGCATCCATAGTAGGACGAACGGATCGGGAAAACTCGGCCATTCAGTCGTCATGGATGCGGGCATCCATAGTGGGGCGAACGGTTTTATGGACAGGCATCATATGTAAAGGAAACAGCGGACCACCACACTAGCTGACGGGGGGCATCATCAGCTGTGCCTGGGCAAAGTTGGATCGGCTCACGGAGGCGGCTAGCTCGGAGGCCAGATCCATGAACTTCTTCGCCACCGGATGGTCAGGCGACTCGGCCACGATCGGCTTGCCCGTGTCTCCTCCGATCCGGATCTTCATGTCGATGGGGATGGTACCCAGGAACGGGACGTCCTGAACCTGGCTCTCCCGTTCGGCTCCTCCCCGCCCGAAGATCTCCTCCTCGTGGTGGCAGCTGGGGCATACATAGCCGCTCATGTTCTCCACGATGCCCAGGATGGGTACGCCGACCTTGCGGAACATGGCCATCCCCTTCCGCACGTCCTGCAGCGCCACGTCCTGCGGCGTGGAGACAATCACGGCTCCGGTCATGGAGATCGACTGGGACAGGGACAACTGCACATCGCCAGTGCCGGGAGGCAGATCGACGATCAGGTAGTCCAGGGGACCCCACTCAACCTCGCCCAGGAGTTGACGCACCGCGCCGTGAAGCATGGGGCCTCGCCAGATGACCGGCTCTCCTTCCTTCAGGAAGAAGCCCATGGACATGACCTTCAGGCTGTAGGCAACGGCGGGCTTCAGCGACTGCCCTTCCGGTTGGGGCGCCTGTTCGATCCCGAGCATCAGGGGAATGTTGGGCCCATAGACATCGGCGTCCAGCAACCCCACACGAGCACCGTGACGGGCCAGGGCGAGGGCCAGGTTGGTACTTACCGTCGATTTGCCCACTCCTCCCTTTCCGGAGGCAACGGCGATGACGTTCTTGATCTGCTTCAGGTCGATGGCCCCATCCCGCACTCCTTGAGAGACGTTGGCAGTGATGTTGAGATCGATCTTCTCGACCCCGGGCAGCTGGTTGATGGCCGTCCGGACATCATTTTCGATCGTCTCTCGCAACGGGCACGCCGGGGTCGTGAGGACCACCGTGAGGCTCACGTTGCCGCCGCAGGCCTTGACGTCCTGGATCATCCCGAGCTCCACCAGGGGCTTGCCCAGCTCCGGATCCTGGACATCCTTCAAGGCATGCAGGACGTCTTCTGACTTGATCTCAACTGCCTGCGTCATACTCAATTCCTCCTTCGAGTCTCCATTGGCCCCTCTCGTGGGGCGCCGGAGTACCGATTGCCCCCCAACCCCTTCTCGTTTGACATGTAATCTTGGCCTCCCTCTCTGGAGGGAGACCAAGTCTAGCACGGGAAACAGCAGCCGCAAAGCTCCTGCCCGATCCTGATATGATGAGGGCCGTTCCATCGGGACCGGAGACTGGCAATTTCATGGCTGAAGGAGAACATACGACCCGCGCCCTCCCGCGACCCGGAAGGGCCCAGCTGAGGCAGATCATGGACGCTGCAGTCAGAGCGGCAGATCCTGAGGCCGCAGTGAAGGCTTCCATCGAACTGGGTCCGGAGGGGCTGACCCTCGCTGGCTGGCTCCACGGTCTCTCCGAGACCGGCCGTGTCCATCTGATCGGCGCCGGAAAGGCGGCAGTCTCCATGGGCCGGGCCTGTTCGCAGATCCTCGGCGATCGCCTGGGCTTATCGCTCCTGGTGGTCAAGGATGGCTACGGAGGCGGCGGGGGTCCCGGTGTCACCGTCGTTGAAGCCGGCCACCCCCTGCCGACGGAAGGGGGAGTGGCGGCGGCCCGTCAGATCCCGGACATCGTCACCGCCTCCGGTGCCGGCGACCTCGTCCTGGCCGAGTGCCCGGGAGCCATCGTGGCCGGATTCGCTACCGATGGCTCCGGTGGCACCACGGGGGCCGCTGGCGCCTTCGCCGATTCCAGTACCCATGCCCGAGCGACAGCGATCAGTATGGCCTGGCAAGATTACCTGGATCGCAACGACTCCTACTCCTACTTTCACGCCCTGGGCGACATCATCAACACCGGGCCCACCATGACCAACGCGGGAGACCTGTACCTGGGCGCCCTGCTTCAGGATCAGCTTTGATGAACGACTTCCTGGCATTTCTCATCTGCAAGGCCGGCTATGTCACCTTCCTGCTGGGTGGCTCCGACCTGCCCAGGAGGCTCTATGAGAAAGCGATCAGGGTCGATCCGAGCAGCGCCGAGGCCCTGACCTGGCTCGGCTACCTAGCGACCCTGCGTGAGGACTTCGGCACCGCCCTGGCCTATTACGAGCACTGCCTCGAGATGGAGCCGGACTCCGCTTACATTCACAATCAGATCGGGTTCTGTTACTACTCCCTGGGGCAGCTGGACCAGGCCCTCAAGTCCCTGGACCGGGCTGTCCAGATCGAGCCTGACGAGATCGACTTCATCCAGGGGAAGATCACCCTGCTCTACGAGGCTTGCCGGATCGACGAAACCCTGGACGCCTGCACCGACGCGATCCACGTCGACCCCGATTCGAGCTTCGCCCTGCTCTACAAGGGCCTCTGCTATCTGGAGCTGGGGATGTCTCCCATCGCCATCGACCTCTTCGAACGAGCCATCGTGAACCAGCCCGGAGAGCCTTCGTGTCAGATGTGGCTCGGCATCGCCCAGCTCGTGATGAAGCGCCACGATGATGCCGTCGCATCCTTCGACGCAGTCAGCCAGCTGCGACCCGGCGATCTGCTGCCCCTGTTCTGGAAGGCCACTGCCCTGGCCCGATCCGGCCGCCTCGACCAGGCCAGAACCCTCATCGACGAGATCCTCGAGTTCCAGGCCAACAACGTTCACGCCAGAGTCCAGCGTGCCGCCATCCTGTCCATCGGCGGCTGCCACGAGGAAGCGTTGGATGAGCTGGAGCTGGCCATTGCCATGGCCCCGTCTTCGCCGGAGATGTTCTGCGCCAAGGCTTCTTGCCTCCTCGACCTGGGCCGACCGGATCGGGCCGTGGAGGTTCTGAAAGAGGCCCTGGAGATCGACCCCCATGACCTGGACAGCCTCCTCGACATCTCCCACGCCTGGCTGGCTCTGAACCGGGTCGCTGATGCCCTGGCCACGGCCCAGCAAGGCCTCGTCATCCAGCCCGAGAGCCGCAACTTTCGACAGCTCGTGGTCCACTGTCTGCTCGCCACGGGACAGATGGAGCAGGCTCTGGAGTTCTGCCCGCCGATCCTGTCCAAGGAGGCCGATACCACCTCCCTGGGTCAGCGGGGATCCGCCCAGCTGGGGCTGGGGAAACCGGCTCTCGCCGCCAAGTCGTTTCGCAGAGCCCTCGAGCTCGACCCGACTGATCTGGAATGCCGGGCCGACCTGGCCGGCGCCCTTCTCGCCGATGGGAAGGCACAGGAATGCAGGGAATTGCTGCTCCGCCTTCCGGAGGGTGTTCGGCTCGACAGCCGAGGCCTGTTCCTGCTCGCCTCGGCCGAGCAAGCCCTGGGAAACCAGGAGACGGCCGAAAATCTCTACGAGGAGTCACTCCAGGGATGCCCTGTCGACGAAACGGTCTGGTTGGGTCTGGCGGATCTGCAGGAGACAAAGGCACCCGAGTTCGCTCTGAGTATCGCCCAGCAGGGCCTCGAAGCCTGCCCCAGGAGCGGCCAGCTCCAGGCTCAGGTCGGCCGTTTGCAGTTGATGCTGGGACGGCTGGAGGAGGCCAAGGCCAGCCTGGAGCTACTGCTGGGGCTGGAACCCTGTTCAGCCCTGGGCCACTACAACCTGGCCTGCGCTCTCGCCAGGCTGGGCCGGGACTCCGAGGCGCTCACCTGTCTGCAGGCTGCCATGGACTTCGATGAGTCCTTGAAAGCGGACTACAAGATGGACCCGGACCTCCAGACCCTCGCCGACGACGAGAGGTTTCAGGCCCTGGGAGCCGAGAAGAAACCTGCCGGAAGGAGTTCCCGGGAAAGTCCTCCCCCAGAGGCCGATCGGCTCTGAACCTCGGGCCACGAGTTTTCCGGAACTTTCGCTCCCGGAGTGCGTAGAATGAAACGGCAGGCCATGGGCCTGCTGAAAGGTAGTCATGCCCAGCACACCCCATCCCAGTTCTCGAGATTCCGCTTCAAACCAGCCTCGAACGTGGGGCGCCTTCCGGAGACTGCGCGCCCTGGGCCGCCATTTCTTCAAGCTCCGGCCTCTGCTCGCGAGCCTGGCCGGTCCCCTTCTGTTGCTCATCCTGCTGAGCGGTTCGCTCTTCGCCGACGACAGAGATAGCTCACCGGAGCCCGAGGGGCGATCCCTGCGCGTGGTCTTCCTCGATGTCGGGCAGGGAGACTCGGCCCTGCTCACCACCCCCGGAGGCAAGAACTACCTGATCGATGCCGGAGATGATCGCTTCTCGCCCGGAAGCAAGGTGATCGTCCCCTATCTCCGTTCCCGAGGAATCTCGAAGCTCGACGGCATCGTCATGTCCCATCCCCATCGGGACCACATAGGCGGCATTCCCTATCTGCTGGACCATGTCGATGTGGCCTCAGTCATCGAGGCGAAGATGCCCGATGATTTTGACCTGGCCCGAGCAGAACGGACCAGTGAGAACCCTCAGGAGTCCATCGAAGCCAGCGCCCTCTACGATCGAATCATCCGGACCCTGAAGCAGAAGAAGATCCCCCTCATCAGAGTCAAGACCGGTCAGCGCCTCTCCTGGGATCGCGCCATCACCGTTACGGTCCATAACGATGGCATGGACGCCAACTCAACCCGAGTCATCAACCCCGAGACTGGCACCTTTGAGGAGGGGCTCTTCAACGTCAACAACATGTCCGTTGTCTTGAAGGTCCGCCTGGGCTCCGTTTCCTACCTGTTCACGGGAGACGCGGAGCGGCAGGCCGAGAACGCCATGATCGCCCGCGGCGAGAACCTGGCAGCCACGGTCCTCAAGGCCGGCCACCACGGAAGCCGGACCAGCAGCACGAAGAAGTTCCTCGATCGCGTCAACCCCACCTATGCCGTGATACCCGTGGGCAAGAACTCCTTCCGGCATCCAAACCAGAAGGTACACGAAGACCTCCGAAAGCGCTGCCGCCGAATCCAGATTACCGGCTCCGACGAGGGGAGCGCCGGCTGGCCCGTGGATCCGGCACTGGGCACCATTGAGAGCTCCACCGGAGGCAGCGCCGTCCGCTTCCGCACGGTCGCCTCCGCCCTGCTCGAAGCCCTGCATCGGGCCCACGAGATCGGTCAAAGCCTGGAGCAGAGCCAGGTAGACTGGAAGACCCGGTCCCGATACCTGAGAGGCCTCCTCGACCTGGAAACCGAGGTGACCCGCCTCGAGACAGCCCTCCTGGACCAGAATCCGTCATCAACCGCCGAAGCCCGCCAGTTCCTCCAGGACGCCGAAGACCTGGAAGCCACTCAGCGCCAGGCACTGACACCTTTGCTCCGCCGCCTGCGAAACAGAGTGCGGTTCCAGGAACAGGTCGAAGCTGGCCGTTGAAGAGCCAAGATTGCTACATCGATGACGAGTTCAGCCTCTAGCGTGAGTTTACTGGGTCATGCCGTTCTTCGCGATGCGCAGGCACCTCTTCCTGCTGATGGAATGCGGGGTTTCGTCACTTTTCGAGCCGCCCGCACCGTATAGACCAAGTACGCCTCATAACTTGTCGCACCATT
>JAJFLN010000473.1 GCA_021772705.1 Candidatus Cloacimonadota bacterium
GGATGAATGGAGCGGGCGGCCATATCGTCTGACCCTTCGGCAAGCTCAGGAGAGGGGCCGGTCCGCGAAACGACGCTCTGTGCCTCGACAAGCTCGGCACGAACGGATAAGGAAGGAAGCGTTAGGACCACCGCACTAGGCCCAATGCCCATGAATTAGTGGGAAGAATGTTTGAAAACGAGGGCTCTGCCCTCGAACTCCCGCCAGGGGCCGTTGGCCCCTGGACCCGGATGAACAGGTCAAGTTTTCGTATGTCATTCAAGTGTTCATCAGCACTCTCAGTCGCACCAGTCCCATTGGGGGTTTGGGGGAGCTGGCTCCCCCAACGGGGTGTGGGGCTGAGCCCCACTACAACAAAATCCGTTTTATCTCACTGGCATTGCCCCTAAGTCGGTAGCTTCTTGAAGGCTTCGAACAGGCCCAGAAACACCGGTCCCAGAAGGAGCATGAGCAGGACGGGCATGATGCACGTCGCCAGGGGAAACAGGACCTTGACGCCGGCCTTTCTTGCTTCTTCTTCTGCTGCCTGGGCTCGCTGACGCCTGAGCTGCACGGCCTGACTCCGAAGAGCTTCGGCTAGGGGTGTCCCCATCTTCCGGGAGGCCAGGACCGTGGAGACCAGGGAGTCGATCTCGGGGGTCGAGACCCGCTGTGCCAGTTCGTCCAGGGCGACCTGGAGGGAGGCTCCCTCGAGCATGCGCTCCAGGACCCGATCGAGTTCCACAACCAGGGGTCCTCGGAAGGCGCGAGTCACTTGCTGGAGGGCACTCTCGAAGCCGTGGCCGGCGGCGACGGCCACGACCAGCAAGTCCAGAAGCTGAGGCACCTGCTGGCCCAGACGGGACCGCTGCCGTTCCTGGCCGCGCTGCAGCCAGGCGAAGGGGAGCGCCGCGGCGCCGGCAAGCCCCAGGACCAGTCCGTACCCCAGCGGGGAAGCGCCCCCTGGGAGGCTTGTCATCTGTGAGGCCAGGAACGCGCCCCCGATGAAACAGCAGAGAAAGCCAGCCCCTGCCATGAACTCCAGCTTCTGAAGTCCGCTGGAGGGCTCGTGCCCGCCTCGGCGCATCAGGGACGACAGGCTGTGAAGCATCTCCTCCGGCAGCTGGTGCAGCACCAGGGTGGGGGGCTTCAGTAATCGATGGTCACTATCTTTCGAATCCAGAGGAATCCCACCAGTTCGGCCACCAGGGCCAGGGTCAGGGGCAAGTAGTTGAGCAACGAGCCTTCGCCGGCGAAGGTCCAGAGTCGCTGAATGTGGTCCGGCACCATCCAGTACATGTAGATGCCGATGCCGACGGGGAGCATTCCCAGGATGGTCCCGGTCAAACGGCCTTGGGCCGTCAAGCTCCGCACCAGATCGCGGAGCCGGAAGCGCTCGCGCAGCGTCTCTGCAATCCGGTCCAGTACTTCCGCAAGGGAGCCGCCGGACTCTCGCTGAAGCACCACAGCAGCGGCGAAGAAGGCCACGTCATCGCTCCGGACCCGATCTCGCATGTCTCTCAAGGCCGTTTCCAGGGGTACGTCGTGGGACAGGTCGTCCACGACCCTCTTCAACTCCCGGGACATGGGCGGCCGGGCCGAGCTGGCCACGGTGACCAGGGCGCCGGTCAAGCTCCTGCCGGAACCGACGGCCTCCGAGAGCTGAACGATCGTGGGCAGAAGCTGCTCTTCGAATCGGCGGCGCCGGGTCACTCCGGTTCTCATCACCCAGAGGCTGGGCGCCCCACCGGCGATGAATCCGCTCATCATGACAGCGGGAAGCAGGGCCGGCGCCAGCAGCCATCCCAGGACTGTCCCCACCGATGCAGTCGCAGCCGAGACTCCCAGAAACCCTCGGGGCGACAATCTCAGCCCCGCATCTCTGAGGGCCTCGTTCACGTCACGCCGGAGTCCGAGGGCCGGGCTGTCCCCGCCCCCATCAGCCTCTGCTGGCGAGCCTCCAAATCCGAGGAGGAATGCCGCCACGGCGAGGCAGAGTGCGAGGAGCCAGGCGATGACGGTGGTCATGGAGAGAGATTAGCATGGGAGCTAGCCTCAATGCTGGTGAGATAAGACGGATTTTGTTGTAGTGGGGCTCAGCCCCGCACCCCGTTGGGGGAGCCAGCTCCCCCAAACCCCCAATTGGACTGATGCGACCGAGAATGCTGATGAACACTTGGATGACATACGAGAGCTCGATCTGTTCATCCGGCTGTTCATCCGGGTCCAGGGGCCAATGGCCCCTGGCGGGAGTTCGAGGGCGGAGCCCTCGTTTTCAAACATTCCCTCCACTAATTCATGGGCATTGGAGCTAGCCTCTCGGATCGGTCTACCTCTCGTGAAGCTTCTGGAATCGGCTGGCCTGCTGGCGCTCGACGAGCCAGTCACCCAGGACGCGATAGACCTGATCGCGGCCGACCTCGTTGTCCAGTTCGTGCCGCATCTGGGGGTAGAAGCGATAGGTTCGATCCGTGGCGGCCGGAATTCGCGAGTAGAAGAGGGATGTCTCCTTCCGGACGACAATCAACTCCTGACCGGCGACCTGGAAGAGCACGGGCTTGGTCATCAGCTTCACTCCCGACTGGGTGGCCTTGATGCCCTTCAGCAGTTGCCGGTAGAGATGGACCGTCATCTGCTCGAAGAAGTACGGGTCCTGGTCACGTTCCTTCAGGACTTCCGGGTCTGTCAGGAGCATGGCGTTGGTCACGCCGTGGGGTGTCCGGACCGTGGGGAGCAGCTTGTCCAGGGGCTTGCTGAACATGTTCAGGAATCGCCGAACCGGAGACAGCTGGGCTTTCAGGAAGGGACTGAAGTACAGACTGCCGTCAATCTCGGAGTCGTGAAGCT
>JAJFLN010000474.1 GCA_021772705.1 Candidatus Cloacimonadota bacterium
AGACGATATGGCCGCCCGCTCCATTCATCCCCTTCGGCGTAGCTCAGGACATGCTTCGACAGGCTCAGGACGAACGGATCGGGAAAACTCGGCCATTCAGTCGTCCTGGATGCGGGCATCCATAGTGGGGCGAACGGGTAGAAGACGGTCCCAGTGCAAGATCACGAGAAAGCTGCACCCGCACCATCCATTCCAGCTTCGTTCCAGGTGAGCGAACCTCACGGTGCCGGGCTGCCACTTCTGTCCCGGGCCACACGGAAGCCTGTGGTCCCGTAGCTGAGAGTCGGGAAATCCCGCAACAGGTCTCGCCTCGTCGTGAACAGTTGCCTCCCCGAGGAGAGCCAGCTGCCACCACGCCGGGGACGGAGTGTCATGGCTCCCCGGGCCTCATCGCCGGCCCGCACCTCGCCCCGACACCACTCCGCCACGTTGCCTGCCAGGTCCAGGCAACCCACAGGAGATCCGCCGGCCGGGAAGGAGCCCACCGGTGCCGGCCCGGTCGACCTGCCTCCCCGATAGGCTCCACCTAGGCGGGACGGGTCCGGTGGCTGGCTACCCCAGGGGAAGGGCCCCGGGCCCGCCGCGAGCTGCCACTCCGCCTCCGTTGGCAGCCGCAGATCGGCCCACCGGCAGTAGGCCGTCGCATCGCTCCAGGAGACATTTACCACCGGGTGATCCTCGTCGCCGGCCCAGACCGGTCTCACGGGCCGGGGATGTCCCGTCTGGCCGCAGAACTGCAGATACTGGCGCCAAGTGACCTCCGTCCTGCTCATGAGAAAGGCAGCGACCTCGATGACCTTGGCCGGTTCAGCCGCCAGGGCCTCCAGTTCGGTCCGTCCCCCAGGGACGGGCAAGAGAATGGAGCCATCTCTCCACTCGAGTGGCTCTGCTGAAGAGTCGCCAGCGCCGCCGGGAGGCCGGGCCTGGATCGAAACTGCCAAAGTACTCCAGACCAGCAACGCGCCGAGCAGGACCCTGTTCATCCTCAGGACCCTCCCAGTGCTTTGACCGCCAGGGCAGCGGCTCCGAAGACGAGAGGCGAGGCCAGCAGACCGGTGATGATCGACCCCGCAAGCCAGCCGTCACGGCGGCCCAACAACCTGGAGGAGCAAGCCAGGGCCAGGGCGGGCAGGACCTGACGGGCGCACCAGGTTGCCAGCAGGATGGCTCCGGCAGCTGCCAGTGCCTCGGCATTCATCTTCCACCCGTACGGGCGCGGTACGCCGGCAGAGGGCAGCAGCAGAGGGAGCACTGCAATTGCCAGGGGGAGGATCACCAAGGTGCCCACGAGTCGGATCCGGCCCTCCAGTGCTGTCCGGGCATTCCTGTAGGCCCGGGCGAATGCGGAGTCCGGCTCCGTCGCCTTCGCCACCAGTGAGGGAGGCAGCGTCGACAGGGACAGCTCCGGACTGGCGGCGGCTCCGATCAGGGACCGGTCCAGCAAGGACTGCAACTCCGGAACCCAGTTCACTTTGCGCTGATTCAGAAACCGAATGAGACTCAGGCTTCGCTCGGCGCCGGTGCCGGACGCACCGTTTTCGGCCACGAACCGCTCCAGTCCCGGCCGGAAGCTCTCGGCTGGATCCGACAGCCATCCCGGGAAGCCTGAGCCGGTCCTGGTCAGCACTTCCCGGAGCTTCTCGCACCGCCTCGCGAGCTCCTCCATCGACCCGGTATCGGCGAGGCGACTCAGATGCCCTCGAGCTGAGTCGATCAGACCCGGGAAGCGATCGTCGTGGGGAATCTGCTCTGACAGGGTCCTCAGAAAGGTGAGGAACTCCTCGAAGTTACCGTCCTGAACCAGCTCACGGGTGACCTTCTCCGCTGCTGACTTCAGGGCCCCTGGGTGGACGAAACGAATCGCCGGTCCCACAACAGGATGCTCGCCGATGACCCTCATCTCCAGCGCCAGGGCAATGAGGGGCTCCGCAAGTCTCGGTGTGGACGTGGCCAGCAGCTCCTGGATCAGGGCCCAGAGGGCGGGAGCGAAGCTGCTCGGAGAATCACCCCTGGGACACCAGTTCTGGAGACGCATCATGGCTCCCAGGGCTCGGGTCAGGGGCTGCTCCACATCCGCTGCCAACCGTCCGCCTCGGACAGCGTCGAGCCAGTCCGTTTCGAGATGCTTGCGAATCTCCAGGTCCAGAGACCTGGCGAGCTGCAGGGCCCTCGGATCCCCCGTCAGGTCCGCCTCCGAGAGCAGCAGCAGATCCAGAGCCGATTCCGTATCTCCCTGACTCAGGGCTTGCTCCACGGCCTCGATGTAGCAGTCCTCGCTGCCCGAGAGAGGATGGGCGAACAGACCCGCCAGGTCCGGCCTTGTCCTGGTCAGGTCGTCCTGGGTCCGGCGACTCCACTCGCATCCCGCCACGAGGGAACCCTGGCGGAACTCCTGGTGGAGGCGCTTGCGGAAGGCCCTGAGAGATCTGTCCAGACTGGGAAGGCGGGGACAGACCTCCACCAGGAAGCTGATCTCCTGGAAGAGCGACTCGACGGGGGCTCCCTGGTTGGCTTGCTCTGTCAACGTGGCGCTCCGCTTCTCTAGCGTCTCCGACGAGAGGCCGGTCAGGGCTTCCCGGGAACCCTTGATGGGCCACTCAACGGATGAGAGCGCCTGGATGAGGCTGTCGGAAGCCTGCAAGTCGCCGGACTTCACCAGGGATTGAGCAGCCTCGATTGCCTCCTTGCACAGGGCCTCTCCCTCGTGGATCAGGACGTCCAGGTCCGCCAGCTGCCTCACCTTGTCCGGCAGATCATCCTTCGATGCGCCCGGCTGCAGCGCAGCCCGAAATGCCTCCATCCGGCGATTCCGTTGCTGCACCATGACGTCTGCCCATCGCTGCCGCCACTGCCCGCCGGAGTCCAGCGCCACCAGGCGGCTGATCGGTTTCCGTAGCTCCCGGAACTGTCCGGTCTGGCCCTGATCCAGCAGGCGCTGGCCCAGGTTCAGCGTCCGCCCCTGCAGTTCGTCGAAGTAGGCTTCGCCTGCGGGGCTCGAGAGTAACTCCACGGCCCAGCCCAGGACCTCCGCCGGCCTCTCGCTCCAGCCGGACTCCTGGAACAGCTGATCTCGAAGGCGAGCCTCCGCCCAGTCCCGCAGGGACGATCCGGCGCCGCAGTAACCCGTGGCCTCGTCCACCCAGGCCGGGCCGGAGCCGCCGGGCCACTTCAGATCCAGCTTGCCGAGAGTGAAGGACTCCAGGACAGCCTCGTCCCGCAGGGGACGGCAGGACCCGTCGATGGCGCTGGCCCCCAGGAGACCGGCCATCTCGAGCCGCACTCCGGGCATGGGAAACTCGGCGGACACGTCATCGGCTTCCAGCCAGCTGGAGCGCATGGCCAGCAACCTGGTTCCCGCCGAGGCCTCGAGACCTGCCGGGGCTGCATCGAACTCTGCCTGGCCTCGGGATGCGATGGAGACGGACTCTGAGGTCTCGAATCGCGCCTCGACGGACAGATAGCCCAGTACTTCTCCCATGCCGTCGCACTGCTGGCAGGTGAACTCGCCCTTGCCCCCGCAGGCTCGGCACACGGGATCGATCTCGTCGCCGCAGTCCTGGCATGGAAGCCTGCCTCGGTTCCGGCAGGTCATGCACCTGGCGCGCCGCTCCGAACCGGGGAGGCGGAAGGCGGTCAATCGCTGCTCCTCCGAAACCCGAGGAACCTCGAAGGCTGGGCTCCAGGGGTCCACGTCGGTCGGGGAGTCATAGATCAACCTGGGCAGCCTCTGGTTCTCGTAGGTCTCGAACTTCTCCTCCACCCGGCGGGTTTCGAACTCCACCTTGCGGGTGAGGCGAAGCAGCTGTTGCCGGCTAGCCGATACCAGCTCCAGAGGCGACAGCAGGGACCGGGCGAGGTTCGTGGCTCCCGGAAGCATGGCCGCCTTGACGGCTTCCAGTATCGACGGGTCCCGGGCTCCCTGCTCCCAGGCCTCGGACTCCGGTTGGGGCAACTGTGCGTGGATTTCCACTGCCGGCGGCGTCTCTCTTCCTTCCCGGGCTGCGGAGGCCATGGTGTCCCTGTCGCCGCCCTTCCTGGGAGGGCCGGCCATTCGCCCTGCCAGGGTGGAGACGGACCTCGACTGGCTGCCTTCATCAGGAGTGGCATTGTCCAGGAGGGCCTCTCGCATCGCCGCGGCGCTGTCGAACCGCTGATCCGGGTCCTTGGCCATGGCCCGATCCAGGAACTCCCGAAGGGGAGGGTCGATGCTCGAGGGGATCGCCGGCGTCTCCGAGATGTGTCCCTTCATGACCTCCAGCGGCGAACCCTGGAACGGGCGATGGCCCGTGAGCATCTCGAAGGTCATCACGCCCAGGGCATAGAGGTCGACCCGATGATCGTGGACCCGTCCAAATTGCTCCGGCGCCATGTAAGCCGGTGTTCCCTGGACCACATTGGGCGATGACTGAGAGCTGGGCTCCGACCGTCTGGCGATTCCGAAGTCGGTGATCTTCAGGGTCCCGTCCCGGCTCATAAGAATGTTGTCGGGCTTCAGGTCCCGATGCACGATCCTGTGGGCGTGGGCGTGATCGAGACCCTTCAGGATCTGAAAGAGCCAAGAGACCACTCGCTCTGTGGGCTCGGGCACGCCTTCCTTGATCCGGCTGCCCAGGGACTGGCCCTCCACCAGCTCCAGCACGAGGATCATTCCCTTGGCTGGGGCCACCAGTGGGAGGGCTGTGAAGAAGGTGACGATGTTCGGATGGGGCGGCATGGCTGCGACGGCTTGGGCCTCCCGCCGGATCTGGGCCGGGTCCACGTCGGGCATCCACTTGACCGCCACGTCCCGGAGCCGCTCGCCAGCAAGTCGCTCCTCGGCCTTGAAGACGATGCCGAAGGAGCCCTGACCCAGTACGTGGGTCAGGACGTACCGGCCCTGCTGCAGCGACTTGCCGATCAGGGCCTTGGGATTGATGGATCTCAGGCCTGCCATGGGGCGAGGGAGGGTGCCAGGCGGCGGCTTCCCGGAATTGGGCTGTCCCCCTGACGGCAGTATAACCAGAAAGGGGGCCGAGCCTATCGGAATGGGATGGCTCGGTCTCGTATAGTGCGGACAGGTTCAACACTGATGTCGATTCGCAAGCAGTCAACCAGAATTCCCTATCAAGGGACGGTTCTCCTCATTCACGCTGGCGAGGCCCCGCCCGGGCTGATCGAAGAGGTGGAGCAGGTCTTTCGCCGCCAGACAGCTCTCAGGCTCGAGCAGCTCGACGTGGCCTGGAACCAGAGCCAGCCCCACCTGCTCGCCGAGCTGGCCGTGATGGTCGCCGAGGTGAATCCCTGCGTGATCCTCGTGGCCGACGAGGCCGCCAGGCTGGCGCAGCGCAACTGGCGGCCCTTCTATCCCGCCGTTCCGCCGGCCACGTTCGACCTGCTCTACTCCGACAAGGCTTCGGCGGGTCACCGAGAGCTGCGTCTCGACGATGGTTCGGAGCTGGAAGGCTGGCTCGATGCCGGTTCTTGGAAGGGCTCCCCGGCCTTCGAGCGATTCGGTGTGCGGGACGGCCAGGGCGTCGATGGAGCACCGGCTGCCCTGGGCACCCTGGGGAGATTGGCTCCCGCCACGGTCGAGGTCCTTCTCGGCTATGCCAGCGTGCTCCCCGTACACCGCCGGTATGGGCTGATCGCGCTCCGGATCGGAGACCGGGTCTTTGCCTGTAATCACAGAGCCGTGAAGGGAGTCGATCCCGAGACCCTCGTGGAGGCCTCCCTGGCCGAGTTCCTCTACGGCACTCGTTCGCCCATTCACAACTTCGAGCTATCCACCGTCCTGGGAGCCTGCTACGGACGCAGTGTTTTGGGCTTGCGATTGCTGCAAGTCGCCGACCTGACGCTGGAGAAGATGACCGCCCGCATCGAGGAGATCAACCAGACCTGGAGAGACCGGGCGTCAGTCCTGCCGGCGCTCTTCCTGGGAGCGACGGGCCAGATGCGTGCCGTCCTGGCGGCCGGGGAGCTGGAGACCATGCTCCGGTTTCCCAGAGCACCCCTGGATGTATTTCTGGCTCTGCTTCGCAGGATGGACCGGGCCCGCCGGCCCACCGTGCTGGTTCACTACCGCAGGGTGCCTCTGGGCCAGACGGGCCACACCGACGATGCCTTTCCATGGAGGGCCCTGAATCCCTGGCCCTCCGAGAGGATCAGGCGGCGATTGGAGACCCGGGCCAGCATTCGGATAGAAGCGGACCCAAGGACTCGACGGCTGGACATCGACGCCCGGAGCTACGACTGGCACCGCACCTTCGCTTCCTCCGACCGGCTGCTGCTCGCGCCGGGACCGGCTCCTCTGGCCGGAGCCGACGCCTCTTCATCGGTCCTGGACCTCTCGGATCAGGAGCCAGCCTTCGCCGCCCTGTTCGAGGATGTGACCCGGAAGCTCCTGGAGCTCGTCGAGGCGCCAGCGGAGAGATATCAGGCCCTGCTCATCGGAGGGTCCGCCGAGGCTGCCCGAGAGTCCGCCGTGGAGGGAATGGGGCGCCTGGGAAAGCTGATGGTTCTGGCCAACGGAGAACGGGGGCTCGAGCTGGCCGATCTGGCGGCGCGACACCACCCAGCGGCCACACAGGTCGTCGAGATGCCTGCCGGTACCCCGCTGGATCCGAAGTTGCTCGGCAGGGCCCTGGCAGGACGGAGGCCGTCGGCTAGCTTCGTCCTCATGGTCCATCACGAAAGCGGTACCGGAATGTTGAACGACGTGGAGGAGATTGCCCAGGTGTGCCAGGAGCAGAGTGCATTTCTGTTCCTCGATGCCACCGAGAGTCTGGGAGCCCATCGGGTCGAGGCTGCCCGGCTGGGAATCACTCTCTGCACGGGCGCCCCGGAGGTCGGACTCGGCAGCGGTCCCGGCGTCTCCTTCGTGCTGGGAGATCGCCACTTCTTCCGCAGGCTCCAGGCGACCAGCGGCCCGGCACGTTATCTGGACCTGCCGGCCCACTACAAGTGCGCCGTCGAGTCGGCGAGGATGCCTTACACGCCGCCGCTGCAGCCGATGGTTGCCCTCTCGGCGGCCCTGTCACGCTTCATTGAACAGGGCTCAGGCACCCGGCCGGCAATGTTTGCCCGCCGCGCCGCCCGCCTCCGGCGAGAACTGGTCGGCGCCGGCCTGAAGCTGTCCATGGATCCGGCCCGGATGTCCAGCGTACTGACCCCTGTTACCCTGCCCAGGGGAATCGAAGCGCAGGCGCTTCGCAGGTCCCTTCTCGCCCGGGGTTACGTGGTCGGCCTGTACCGGCCCGGCCGGGGCGAAGATGGCTTGATGGTGGCTCACGCCGTCGACCGGCCCTGGCCTCAGTTGAGCCGGTTCGTTCACGCCCTGGAGGACGAGATCGTGGCCCTGCGCCGAGGCGCGCGGCGGTCGCCGGAGTCCCTGGCGGCCGGCAGTCCTCTGGTGAGTGAATAGTCCGGAGAGGAGAAGACGGAATGGAAGACTCGGAGAAGCAGCCCCGGGGCAATCGAGAGATACTGACCACCGACGAGGAGTTCGTCACCTACTGCCGCACTCTCGCAGCAGAGGAGGGCCTGAGCGGATTCGCCGAGATCCTTGTCGGCGACGCCCCCGTCGAAGTTCAGGACATCAGCGGCAACATCAATCGGGTTCGACGTCTCAGCTTCGGAGCCAGCCCGGACACCCGCTCTCCGTCCCTGGTCATCAAGCACGTCCCCAGTGGGGGGGCCCTCGAGCGGTATCCCCAGATCATCTTTCCCGAAGATCGACTCCGGTACGAGGCCCACTTCTATGAACAGGTTGATCGAGCCGCCAGCACCGACCTGCCTGCATTGAAGGGCTTCGTGCCCGCCGTTCTACACGACGATCCGGATCGGGAAATCCTGGTCCTCCAGGATCTGGCGCCTGATCGGCCCATGGAGGCCGCTGCCCTGGAGGGCATCGAACTGTCTCCTCACTTCTTCGAGACTCTCGGTCGCTCCATTGGCTCACTTCATGACTGGAGCCGTCGTCAGGTCCTTCCGGCTCGTCTCGTCAGCAACCCTTCCGCTGAGGCCAACCGGCCTTACGTGCTGACCCTTTGCCTTCAGGAGCCGGAGGCCATCAGGAGCGTCTGGATGGGCAAGGGAGGAGAGCCGGACCGTGTGCTGCTGCAGGAGCGCTTTCTGGCGACTTACGGCGCCCGGGTCCTGGCCCGGGGAGAGGTTATGGCTCGACGTTTCAAGGATGACCCGTCACCTGTCATGACCCACGGAGACCTGCACGGAGAAAGCCTGTTCGTCCGGCCCGGGGATCACCCCACGGTCATCGACGCCGAGCTTTGCGATCAGGGCGCCGGCTGGTTCGACGCCGGTATGTGTCTGGCCCATTTACTGATGCTGAGTCGAGCCCTGGAGCGGTCCATGCACGGTGCTGCCTTTCTCAGGGCTTACCTGAAGTTCGCCAGGCCGAAAGAGCCGAGCCGACTCGCGTCGGATGCGTTGATCATGGCCGGTCTCGAGATGGTCCGGCGAATCATCGGCGCGGCCAACGCGCCCTTTGTCGAGGGTGCCGAGTTACGGTGGCAGTTGCTGGAGGAGGCGGCCCGTATGGTGCTGGCCCCCGGCCAGACAGAACTGTACCAGGAGGTACTATCATGAGACGTCTCATCCTTTCAGTCGTGGTCTTCAGTTGCCTGGCTCTGGCCGTTCCCATCGTCTGTTCAGCCCAGGGGGCCGACCCGACCCGGGTCTTTTTGGACACGGACATCGGATCCGACGTGGACGACGTGCTTGCCGTGCTAACTGTCCTGGGAGCCGGGGACTTCAAGCTCCTGGGAATCTCGACGGTGTACGGCGAAACGGAGAGGCGCGCACGGATCGCCCGGCGGCTGTTGGAACTCGCTGGCCACGGCGATGTCCCCGTTGGGGCCGGAGTCAGCTCGACCCTGTTGCGGAGGAAACAACCCAGGGATTGGTCGGTCCAGCTGTCACAACACCTCGATCAGGAACCCCGAGAGGCGCCGGGTCCGGAGCACGGTGTGGACCTGATGATCCGTTCCATTCATGAGAATCCCGGGCTTACCTTGCTGGCCCTGGGTCCACTGACCAATGTGGCCGTGGCCATCGTGAAGGATCCGACAATCCTGGAAAACATTGGGATGCTGATGGTGGTTGGTGGGGCAACTCACTTTCCCTCCTACAGAGAGAGAGGCACCATCTTCGTGGACTACAAGAGCGAGTACAACCTCAACTGCGATCCTGATGCAGCCATGCTCGTCTTCGAGTCTGGTGTTCCGATCCTGATGTCCGGCCTGGCGCCGGCGTTGCAAGTGACCGTCAGCCGCAGCCAGGCCGAGGCGTGGCAGAAGCAACCCTCGGAGGTGGCACGCTGGACCGGCGACAGGATACTCGAACGTCTCGACCGGCACGGCAGCAACGCCACCCATCTGGGAGACGTCCTGGGATGCCTGCTGGCGGTCCGGCCTGGACTGGCCAGCATCCAGACGTTGCCCGTCAGCGTCGAGATGTGGGGTAAGACACTGCGGACCGTCATCGATCCCACCGGGTCCGGTCGAAGCGTCGAGGTGGTCATGACCGTTGAGGTGGAGCAATTCGGCGCCACCTTCCAGGCAGCGATGGACCGGAGTCTGTCGGGCCACGGTGGCCGCTGAGGCGATCTGCCAGCCTCACGGGGAACCTCGCCGAAACCGGGAATCTGTGCTGGATCGGGGAACATTGCAGGCCTCATTCTGGTAGTCATGATCCGGGCCTCCCTGCGGGCGGTCGCGTTCTCCGTTTTCAACCCACCCACATGAACTCCCGATTCCTTCGAAATGCCCTGCTGCTGATGCTGGCGGCAGCCTGCCTCCTGTCGGCTCCTTCCCTGGCTCAGGATGTGACGGCCGAGCTGGTGAGCCAGTACGGCCGGGCCAACGCCGCTCTGGTGCAGAGCCGGGTCCAGGTGCTGCAGTCGAGCCTGGGAACACGATACGTCCGGCTCCTCAAACATCCGGGCGTTTTCTGGCATACGCCTGAGCTGATCGCTTACGGCCGGTCCATGGGCACGTCCAAGCTGGCGGCCATGCCTCTCTATGAGGTCCTCAACTCCTTTGGCAGGGTTCTGGGAAGCCGGGCCGTGTTCAGAGGCGTGTCCCTCTCCCAGGCAGAGCTGAAACTCCTGCTGACACAGGGCCATCGGGCATCGGCCTTCCAGTTCCAGCACGGCGCGGGTCATCCCATGATCGAGACGGCCTCCGGTGGACCACGGACCGTCGAGGCTCGGGTCTCCACCGTCCTGGGAAGGGTCAGTGGCTCGGGCTCCTCGATCCAGACCTTCCATCCCATATCGGAGTCTGTGGCGATCTCGAAGGCTCCCGTCAGCTCCGGGGCTGGCTCCAAGGGGATCTACGTCATCCGCATGGAGATCCCCGAGATCTCCCTGCTCCGGACCCAGCGGCTCGTGGAGGCCTACCGTATCGACGCCGGGCAGGCGCGGAAGTCGGCCTTCGGTCTCTCGGCCAATCCCTTCGACGGCAAGGCCGAGACCGTAGCCGTTGACCTCATTCCCCACGATTCACCCAACGGCACCCAGCGGTCGCCCTTCATGTCCAGGCTCCACCGGCTCAAGTCTCTCCTTACGGGATTCAAGGCCCTGTCGCCGGCGAACCTGAAGGCCGTGCTGCAGGGCGGCCTGCTCCGGGGTCTGGCCCCTGCGACCCAGCTGGGGAGGGCCCTTCGTGCCGCCGGCATTTACAGCCGCTGGCCCATCATCCAGGCCGAGCTTCGGTCTGCCGGCGTGGAGCCAGGGACCCTGGGCGGTTTGCGGCGGAAGCCCCCGGCAGAGCTGTTGAAGGAGATCCTCATCCGGGAAGGGGTTCCCCAGGCCAAGCATGGCGAGATCCTGTCCCGTTTTGGCGGCCAGTCCAGCGCCAGCAAGCTGATTCTCCACGGAGTCAGGGGGACCCAGGTCAATCTGAACCAGCCCTACATGCTCGAGTCCCGGCTGCGAAAGACCAGGATTCCCGAATCGACCCAGCGCGCGCTCCTGGCCGAGCGAAGCCGGGGAGAGTTCAAGAACCTGTTCGATTTCAACTCCCGGATGGCGAAGCAGACTCAGCTCAAGGGCGAGGCCGCCGTACCCCTGAAGCGCGTCGTCGAGGGAGGGAGTCGCCGTGGGCCGTCGGCGCCGGTGACGCCGAGGCGGGGCGTCACGACGCGGCTCAAGGACTTCTTCAATCATCGCTCGGGGGGCAAGAGCATGCTCCCCGGCGCGGCCCGCCGCTATCTGGCCGGCCCGATCCAGACACTCATGACCATCATGGTCTTCCACGCGGCGCTGCAGTATCGCGCCACGGGCACGGTGGATCTGGGCAAGGCCGTCTCCGGGACCCTCGATTCGCCTCAGGTCTGGAGCGGTCTGGCAGCGGCCGGGGCCTCCGCCGTGGCTCTCCAGTCGCTACGAAAATCCCTGATGCAGGGCAGCGGAGCCCGGCAGCTGTTCGCCCGGATGCTCGGCGGGTTGCCCGGAACGATCGCCGCCTTTGCCGCCTGGGAGATCGGCGTGGGCTACACCAACGCCGCCCTGGAAGGGGTCCAGGTCCCGGGCAAGGGACCGGGAGAGCCCGTGACCGTATCGGACATGTTCCGCCATCCGTCAGTCGGTGGCGAGGTGATGGGCAACCTGGCCATGATCGCTATCAATCCAATGGCTCACGCTCAGATCCTGGGCAAGGTTTTCAAGGAGCGGATACTGACGGCCGAGTTCGCATTCACCGCCGCCGGCATGTGGGCGGGAAGCAAGGTGGGCGCCTTCGCCGGCGTCAAGGTCGGCGCCTGGGCCGGGGCGGTCTTCGGGCCGCCGGGGATTGGCATCGGTGCTGCCGCTGGTGGCATCGTCGGTGGCGTCACGGGAGGCGTCATCGGTGGATTTGGCGGGGCCTGGGTCGGCTCCAGCGTCGATCTCTGGCTCGCCAAGCGGGGCTACAAGAAGGCGAAGGAAGCCATCGCCGGCGCCGTGGCGGATCCCGAGAAGCGGCGTGAACTGGGAGACGAGGGACTGAAGGATGCCCTCGATGCATTCTCCCAGGCCCGGGAGAAGCTCGTAGGAAAGCTGGGTACCGACTTCGCCGGCAAGGCCCAGCGATACATGAGCGAGAAGGACTTGCCCGACGATGACGGCGAGGCCCGGGACCCGGAGGAGATCCGGAAGCGTAACGACGCCATCATGTCCCGCCAGAGGGAGGTCGAGGCTTCCCGGCTGGCAATTCTGGACGTATATCAGGAAGAGATCGATCTGCTCGGTGAGCTGATCGAGGGTCGCCGCCGCCGTGGGGAGGATGACGTCGAACTGGTGGAGCGCGAGAACCAGGTGCTCATGGATATGACAATGTTCCTCGTCGGCTCCGGTCAGGCTCTTGGCGAGGGGCTCGGGTCTCCCGCCGACCTCGGATTCGGGGGCGGCGAAGGGGGAGGGCCTTCCACCCTCAGACCGGAGGAGCTACCCTCCTACCGAGAGCTGCCGGCACCGGCCGCAGCTAGATAGTTTCCGTCCGGAAACTAGATAGGCCCGGGGAAGTCTGGCAAGACCGGAACCCGGTGCCCAGGTTCAGTTGCTGCGGTCGTCGAGCATCTGCTTCAGCTTGCCGATGAGCTGAAGGCGATCGAAGGGCTTCTGGAGGAAGTGCGAGGGGCCGCCGGAACCGAACCGGCTCCGGACTTCCTCTTCCGTGTAGCCGCTGCAGATGATGACAGGTACCTTCGGGTCGATCTCCTTGAGGACATCGAAGGCCTCCAGTCCGTCCATCTTGGGCATGGTCATGTCCAGGATCACGACCCGGATGCTGCTGCCCTGGTCGCGGTAGGCCTGGACCGCTTCTTCGCCGTCGGCAGCCATCATCACCTGGAAGCCGCTCTTCTCAACCATGGCGGCTGTCATCTCTCGCAACTCTACCTCATCGTCGACGATCAGGATCGTCCCGGTTCCACGCCAGCCTGCCAGGGAGGGCTGGCTTGGACGGATGGGCGTAGGTACGGCTGCAGCGGCCGGGAAGAGAACCCGGAAGCAGCTGCCAACGCCGGGATTCGTGTCGACCCGGATGGCGCCGCCGTGGGCCCTGACGATTCCCAGCACCGCCGCCAGGCCGAGACCTCGTCCCGTGAACCGGGTGGAAAAGAAGGGATCGAACAGCTTGGACCTGACCTCCGGGGTCAGGCCTTCGCCAGTGTCGGCGACCTCCAGGAACACGAACCGGCCGGGCTGAACCGTGTCATCGCTGGCGCACTCGGCCAGGTAGGCCGCCGTGGCGTCCAGGACTCCCGAGGTCAGGGAGATGGTACCGTCCTGTTCTCCCAGCGCCTCTGATGCATTTGTGATCAGGTTCAGAAGGATCTGTTTGATCTGAGTAGCGTCGGCCCGGATCAGGGGTAGATCTTGTCCCAGCTGAAATTCGATGTGGGCCTTCTTGGAGATGGAGGATCGAAGCAGGGTCTCCATGGCCTCGATGATCTCCTGCAGGTCCAGGGGATGGATGTCCAGG
>JAJFLN010000475.1 GCA_021772705.1 Candidatus Cloacimonadota bacterium
CCGAAGAAACACTTGGCTCGCTTCATCGACCGAACGATCGATGACTTCGACCTTGCACCGTTCTTTGCCAGATATGCAAAAGACGGCAGGCGGGGTGGCCAGGCTTATCATCCAGCGATGATGCTGAAGGTTATTTTGTATGCTTTCTGCAGCGGGATTTTCTCCTCCCGAAAAATGGAGCGAATGGTCTACGATAGTGTCGCAACACGTTTTCTGGCTGCCAATCAGTTTCCGGATCATTCGAGCTTTGCAAACTTCAGGAATCGCCATTTAGCCGAAATCAACGACGTCTTCGTGCAAGTTGTGGCATTGTGCAAACAGATGGGTTTAGTGAAGCTTGGGCACGTGGCGCTTGATGGGTCGATTATCAAATCCAATGCATCCAAAAAGAGTACAATTCTAGCCGACGATGTTGACGAACTCTTGAAGCAGGCAGAGCTCATCATTGAGGAACTTACCAATAAGTGGCAGAGCACAGATGCTGCAGACGAAGCCGACCCTCACACTATTCCGGAGGAACTGGCCGACGCTGAACTTCAGATGAAGAAGCTCAAAGCGGTGAAGGCGGCCATGGCTGAGAGAAAAGCTAAGCAAGATGCCCTGGCGGAAAGTCGAATAGCTGACGAGCGCGAGCGTCAAAGCCAGTTAGAAACGCCTCCTGAGCCACCTTCGGGAGATTTGGATCTCAAGTCTCTTCGCCGCGAGAAGGGTCTCTCTCAGGCATCGCTCGCCAAACTCAGCGGGGTAGCCCGGAGACGGATCTCCTTTTTCGAATCAGGTGCATATTCCACGCGATTCCGATCAAGGATTCCAGTGTAAATCGATCAAGGATTCCAGTGTAAATCGATCAAGGATTCCAGTGTAAATCGATCACGGATTCCAGCGTAAATCGATCACGGATTCCAGTGTAAATCGATCACGGATTCCAGTGTAAATCGATCAAGGATTCCAGCGTAAATCGATCAAGGATTCCAGTGATACCTTGGGGTAACGCGTTGCTTGCGCAATCAGCCGTTTTCGTTGACGGGCATGAGGAGCCTATGGAGGCGCCAAAATGCCCAAGAAACGGATAACAATGAGAAAACTAAGAGAAGTATTTCGGCTCAAGTTCGAGCTGAAGAGAAAACATAGGGAGATCGCCACGGCGTGTAAAATTTCGTCAGGCACGGTCTCAGATATGGTCAAGCGCCTCGACACGGCAGGATTGACTTGGCCGAATGAATTGTCAGATCACGAGCTCGACGCCGCTCTGTACAGTTCGTCGCTTGAGAGCCTGGTCCCAGAGCAAGAAAGGCCTATCCCCGATTGGTCGGTCATTGAGAAGGAGCTGCGCAGACCAAAGATTCATCTCACGCTCCAGCAACTCTGGAAGGAGTATAGGGACAGGAACCCCGATAATCACTACGGTTACAGTTGGTTTTGTGAAACCTACCGACGCTGGGAAGCCAAGCTCGACCCGGTCATGCGGCAGTCGCACAAGTACGGTGACAAGTGCTTTGTGGATTTTGCCGGAGACACGCTTTCGGTTATCGACGAGGAAACTGGAGAAACTCGCCAAGCCCAGGTGTTTGTGGCTGCCCTGGGAGCCAGCAACTATCTGTATTGTGATGTTTGCTGGAGCCAGGATTTGCCGAGTTGGCTTCGACTCCACCTCGACATGTTCGAGTACCTAGGAGGTTGCCCGGCTGCGCTCGTTCCCGACAACCTTAAGAGTGGGGTGACAAGCCCCTGCTACTATGAGCCATCGGTGAACATCAGCTATGAGGAGATGGCTAAGTATCACGGGGTCGCGGTCATCCCGGCTCGGGTGCGTAAGCCCAAGGATAAGGCCAAAGCAGAAAACGGGGTGCTCATTGTCGAGCGAGAGATCCTGGCTTTGTTGAGGGACCGGACGCTTGTGGGTTTGTCTGGAGCGAAGGAAGCTGTGTGGGCATTGCTCGAGGTTGTCAACAACCGCCCCTTTCAGAAACTTGAAGGGTCGCGAGACCAGCTTTTTCGCGAGTACGAGTTCCCCGAACTCCGACCTCTTCCCAAGCAGCCATACGATGCGGGAATTTGGTCGACGGCCAAGGTCCATATCGATTACCACATTGAGGTCAAGAAGCACTACTACAGCGTTCCTTTCCAGCATATAGGTCAGAGGGTCGATGTCCGGCTGACATCAACTATCATCGAGGTTTTCCTTGAAGGTGAGCGAGTGGCCAGCCATCGGCGGGGGTGGAAAAGGGGTGGCTGCCTCACCAAGTCTGAGCACATGCCCGACAGGCACCGTTGCATGGCCGATTGGACACCAGCAAGGGTTTGTTCCTGGGCTGATTCGGTGGGTGAGCAAACTAGCGTCCTCGCCCGAGGCATCATGGAACGGCGGCAGCATCCTGAGCAAGGGGTCCGGGCGGTTCTCGGGGTGTTGAGTTTAAAGAAGAAGTATGGAAGAGACCGCCTCGAGGCCGCTTGTCGCAGGGCCGTTGAGCTTGGGGGTTACTCGCGTCGGACGGTGTTGTCGATCCTCGAGAAGGGCATAGACAAAGCAGCGCCGGACGACGGAGAGAAGAGACACATTGGTCACCACGAGAATGTGCGGGGACCCGAGTACTATGGAGGAGAGGTGGGTTGCCATGCTGCTGCAGCAAACAATCGATAAACTCCACGATCTACGCTTGCGACCTATGGCCGAGGCCCTTCAAGAGCAGCTCGACTCGGGGAGCTATGCGGAGATGTCCTTCAACGAAAGGTTTGGCCTGCTCGTTGACCACGAGTGGGAAAGACGGCAGCGAAAGCGGGTGGAGCGTCGGCTAAAAGAAGCCAAACTCAAAGCCAAGGCTTGCATCGAAGACATTGACTACCGGCATACACGGGGGCTCAATCGTGAGGTGATGCAAGACCTTTCCAGTTGCCGCTGGATCCGGGCCAAACGCAACGTTGTGCTATGTGGCCCCACTGGGATAGGTAAGACCTGGCTAGCCTGCGCATTGGCCCAGAAAGCCTGCCGGGAAAGTCTCACTGTGACCTACGTAAGGGTTCCCCGTCTCCTCCACCAACTCGCAGTCGCCCAGGGGGACGGCACGTATCTGCAGCTGCTCCGGCGGCTGGCCGGACGGGATCTGATAATCCTTGACGACTTGGGGATAAGCCCTCTGTCGGGTGCCGCGGGCAACCATCTGTTGGAGGTATTGGACGACCGCGTTGGTAGCCGCTCAACGTTAGTAACCAGCCAGCTACCACCAAAGAAGTGGCACGAACTGGTTGATGAACCGACAGTGGCCGATGCGGTGCTAGACCGACTACTCGGCGGAGCGACTCAAATTCACTTGAAGGGAGAATCGATGCGATGAAGTTTGCCAGTCAAACCAGAGTAAAACAGAAGTCGACGAACAGGCCAAGTGGCCGCCTGACGGTTCGCCTTTGCGATGAATTGCTAGCGTGGGTACAACAACAGGGAGGGAGTAGTTTCGTGCGGACCCTCCTTACAGAGTGGCGCGAGATTGCTGGGCCAGGGCAGGTCAACATTGCCTCTAAACGAGGTGGTTCAGCCCTTCTGGACCAGTGGGAGCAGCTAACCTATGAGTACGAATGCATCAGAGAAGATCGTCTGGTCCTGCGCGAAGAAGAGCGAAGCCTGGACCGCTACCAAGACAAACTCGACAAGGAGCGCGAGGTACTGAGACAGAGGAGGGAGCAACTTGAAGACGAGTGGGGTGAGTTTGAGATGGCCCAGGTAAACGCGGAGGAACGAGAGTTGGTCTTCACCGCGCTTCTAGCGGGACTGGCTTTCTGCCCCGCTGGGCTTCTTGTCGCTCAGAGGCTGACTGTTGTCTGACGCTTTTCTCTGGAGGTGTCTGACACGAAAAAAGACTCTCCGGTCGAACTCGTCAATTCGCGGCCCGACCGAGGACAAATATCAACACTCAAAACAGGCATCAGGGTAGGCAAAAATGAAGAAGAAAGAAAGGAAAAAAAATCGACGCTAACGGCAGCAAAAATTTGATCGTTTTCAGCTGGAATCCGTGATCGCAATCAGCTGGAATCCGTGATCGTTTTCAGTGGAATACGCAATGTTGGCGGTGTTTGCAGAGTTCGAGCGTGAGATCCTACGCGATCGCGTCAAAGCTGGTATCGCACAGGCTCGGAAAGAGGGAAGACCTCACGGAAGACCGCCGACAGCGAGAAGGAAGAGCAAAAAAGTCTGGGCTTTGGCAGAGGCCGGGACGAAGCCGGGAAATATCGCTAAGAAGCTCGGAATTTCGAGAACTTCGGTCCGACGAATACTCGCAAATGGCGAGCCGGAAAATCCTTAACGAGGTTTTATTTCCGTTTCGTGA
>JAJFLN010000476.1 GCA_021772705.1 Candidatus Cloacimonadota bacterium
CGTCCTGGATGCGGGCATCCATAGTAGGACGAACGGATCGGGAAAACTCGGCCATTCA
Source organism: Candidatus Cloacimonadota bacterium (assembly GCA_021772705.1). GTDB lineage: Bacteria > Muiribacteriota > UBA6191 > JACPRK01 > JACPRK01 > OFTM100. The sequence continues at coordinate 59 of JAJFLN010000476.1, forward strand.
GTCGTCCTGGATGCGGGCATCCATAGTGGGACGAACGGGGTGGGGGGAGCCTGCCACGCAGGGGTTCCATCATTGACCACGGAGGACTTGGGCGAAAAGGAACCTCCGTGGTCTCCGTGAACTTGGTGATCTCCGTGCAACTTCCCGCGTCATCGCAGCTGAAGCCACCCCTGCGCGACATGCTTCCGGCTGGGGAAATCAAGAGGCCGGCGACCTGTGAGGGCCGCCGGCCGGTACTTCCTGGTATCTTCACCGGCCTCTCAGCCGGTTCGGCTCTCAGTCAGGGACTCCGGCCAATTGCTCAGCCAACCCCATGGTGAAATAGCCGCAACCCCTTTATGGAACGGACGTTTCTGGGTTATCCACAGTTGCGCAATCTGAAACGGACTCCGTCATGCCTACGACCCATACCGGCGCGCGGTCGAGATTGCCTGATTTCGCATCCACAAATGACGTCGTTCATATGCGCAATCTGAAACGGACTCCGTCATGCCTACGACCCATACCGGCGCGCGGTCGAGATTGCCTGATTTCGTATCCACAAATGACGTCGTTCTTAACGTAGCTCCTGGTTACGAGGGCATTCATGCCACAGGCCCTTGCGGATCCCTTGTCTTGGCCGGAGTCCCTGTCAGTAATGGTGGTTGTGGCCGTAGTATCCGTAGTGGTCGTAGTCGTTGTAGTGATGGACGTGCTCGACGTAGAAACAACCGTTCATCGCCGCTGCGCTTGAGAACAGCAGTGCGAGCATCATGAGCCTCAGGGCGTTCTTCTTCATCTGGGAGACACCTGCCTTTGCTGGGTTTCGGGTCAGTCCCGCCCGATACCCGTGCTTCGTCTGATTCCTGATCTAGCCTCGGCTGATTACCGGGCTTAGTAAGTCCAGTAGCTGTTGGGGTGATTCGCACCGTAGTAGTGGTTGTCGTAGTCGGTGTGGAACCCCATGCCCCGCTGGTGAGAGTGGCAACCAGCAATAGCAGTCGCTGCGACGACCAGCAGGGCGAGGAATATCATCTTCAGGGAATCCTTCATGCTTCACCCCCTCGACGGGCAAGTCTGCCTGGGGTAGATCCCGCGAGCGCCACCGGCCCTGTGGGGTGTGAGCATCGCGACATTCGGCGTTTCTGGACGCCTGGGTCATTAAAGCGACGTCCCCCTGGTGTCAAACGGGGGTTGACGATCCCCTGTCAGATCCTCATAATTCACCGATTCTCATGAACCTGCGAACTTATCTCGTCCTGCCGGCCCTCCTGCTGCTCCTCGTGAGCTGCGCCTCCCAGGAGACCATGGCAGCCGACGGATTCCAGACCTATCTGGTTCGCCTGAAGCCCGGAGTCTCAGGCCCTCGGATCAACCTGAACGACCTGCTCGGCTCCGGTTCTGGCGACATGCCGGTCCGGACATTCCGCATCGACGCGTCCCATGAGAGGATCTCCTTCATCAAGAGCCTGCGGCGAGCTCGAACCGGTCTGAACCGGCTGGCGACCCAGCTCGACGGCCTGAAGAGCCGGCATCGAGGCTACAAGAAGCTCTGGCTTGTGGGCGGCATGCGAGTGACTTGCACGGAAGATCTGGCGCGACAGATCCAGGACCGGGACGATGTGGCGGAAGTCATTGCCGATCCTTTCCTGGCCATCGATGTGCCGGCCCCGAAGAAGCGCAGGACGGTCCTTTCGGCCGGTTCCTGGCAGCTCAGGACCACCCAGGTCGATCAGGTTCGCAGCCAAGACGGGCTGACGGGCCGGGGCGTCCGGGTCGGGATCATCGACAGTGGAATCGTCAACGAGGGCCCTCTGAAGGGCCGCATCGCCGCCTATCGTGACTTCACCAGCAATCCCAGCCAGCTGCCGACTGACCCCCACGGTCACGGGACGGCCGTTGCATCCATCCTGGCCGGCGCCCCCGAGACCGATGGCAGCGGGGCCGCACCGGGATGCCAGCTCGTGGTGGCCCGGGTCCTGGAAGAGATGAGGCTCCCCGGGAGTGAGACGAACCGCCGGAAAGTGGTGGGCGCCTTCGCGAGCCGGATCGTCGAGGCAATGCAGTGGATGCTCGATCCCGACGAGAACCCCGAGACCGACGACGCCCCGAGAGTCGTCAACAACTCCTGGGGATTCTCCGACACCAGCTTGCTTCCCCCTGACTACTTCAAGCCCGCCACGGCCGCCTGGAGCCGAGCAGGAATCCTGGCAGTCTTCTCCTCGGGCAACACGAACAGCCGGACCTCGAAGCACACCTTCTTCCCCGCCTCCTATCCCAGCGTCCTCGCCGTTGGTTCCGTGGGGATCGACAAGTCCATCAGCAGTTTCTCCGCCGTCGGCCGACCGGGCTCCTCACTCCAGAAGCCCGATCTGGTGGCCCCGGGACAGTCGGTCATCGGCTGGAAGATGTGGACCGGCTATCAGGCCCTGGACGGGACTTCCTTCGCCTCCCCACAGGTGGCAGCCACGGCCGCCTTGCTCCTGGAAGCCTGGCCCGATCTGGAGAGGCGCGACCTGATCGAGCTGCTGACAGAGTCCGCGGCCGATCTGGGAACCCTCGGAGCCGATCGGGTCTATGGCCACGGACTGCTTCAGTCCCGGTCCGCCGTCAATCGCCTGGCGGCCCGCCTGGAGGAGAGCCTGGCGGGAAGCTCGGACATTCAGGGCTTCCTGGCCGGCCTGGAGCCCCTGCTTTCCCGGCAGGAGCTTCCCTTCGCCGAGAAGCTCGCCAGCCGTGTGACGGCCCAGTTCGCCCAGGGCCTGAGCCACGCCCAGGTGGATGAGGTGGCGAGGGTTCGAGGGTCGCCAGCCAAGAGCTACCTGCTCGCCCACCTGAGAGACCGGGCCACCGGAATCCAGATGGCGAGCCGATAGGCTCTCGGGAGCCGGAAACTCCCAATCCGTT
>JAJFLN010000477.1 GCA_021772705.1 Candidatus Cloacimonadota bacterium
TGCTTCACCTCGTCTGGGAGGACCCCCGACCGGAGCTTCAGGCAAAGCTGCTTCACCTTCTGGGAACTCAGTCAGACAGGGAAGATCACGTTGCCGAGCTGCTCAGACTCAGGAGTCAGCTTCAGGATCCTCGGCCCGTCTCGGCGCTGGTTCGCGTTCTGGGCAAGGCCGGCCGGAATCTGCCTTTCAAGCTGTTCAAGCCTTTCCTCTCTCACCCCGACGCCCGTATCCGAGCGAACTCGGTGGAGACTCTGCTGGAGCGGCTTCACCCGAGGCTGACGGAGGTCTTCTCCACCCTGGTGAATGACCCGAGCCCCCGGGTTCAGGCCCTGGCCGCCCTGGCCCTGTGGCGGCTGGGTCAGCCGACGCTTGCCTCCCTGCTCGACGAGAGCAGCCAACCCAGGAATCTGTCCGCCCTGGCCCATGCAGCCGGCCGGGCCGGCCAGGACTCTCGCCTGACCCGCAGCCTGGTCTCACTGGCCGGCAGTCAGAGGCAGCCCGAAGAGGTTCGACGCATCGCCGCCCGGTCCCTGGCCGGAACCGCTTCGCGACTCGACATCCCTCGCCTGATCGGTCTTGCATTCAAGGGCCAGGGAAACGGACTCCGGAGCGACCTGATCCAGTCGGCCTGTTCCCTCCATGCCGAGGACACGGCGTCACACCTGGTCCGATCGCTGGCTCGCCTCGACGGCCCGACCCATGTCAAGCTCTTGTCGAGCACCCTGTCCCTGATTGGCGATCTGCCGATCCGGCCCGATGCGGAGTTGCTGATGCCCTACGTTGCCTTTCCCGACGACAGGGTGGTGGCCAATGCGGTGGAGACCCTGGCGAAGTACCAGGGAGATCCTCAGGTCGACTCCGCGCTCCAGAGATCTCTGTTTCATGCCCACGGACGGGTGGCGGCCAACTCGGCAGTGGCCCTCTGGAAGCGGGGGCACATCGCGGCCTTCGGCCGGGTACGGGCCCTGGCGCAGCATGCCAGCTCAGCGGTCCGAGCCAGCGCGGCCTGGGCTCTCGGCAGGATTGGAGGCCTTCTATCTCAGGACGTGGCCCAGACCCTGCTGGAGGACTCCGACGATCGGGTCCAGAAGTGGGCCTTCGAGGCGCTGCGAGCCGGATGAGTTGAAGATCACGTCCGGATCTGTGCGGGGGGCGGCCCGTGAGGGCCGTCCCTACCGCGACCGGATCTCACAGGGGTTCTACTTGCCGGGGCTGTGGCGATGACGGGACTGCTGGATCAGGCCCTGGAGTCGAGCCATCATGGCCTTGAAGTCGAAGATGGGCTTGGCCTCGTAGTCATCGGCGCCGCTGGAGGCAAGGAACCGTTCGCGGTCGCCGGCCATGGCATGGGCTGTCATCAAGATCACCGGCAGGTGGGATGTGCGAGGGTCGGCCTTGAGCATCCGGGTGATCTCGAGGCCATCGACGGCTCTATCTTCGTGAGAGCTCCTCTGCAGGGACACGTCCATCAGCACGGCATCGATCTCGCCGGAGCGGGTTCGATCCAGGATCAGCGGCACGTCGTCGGTGGTCTCCACCGCATACTCCCCCAGTCGCTCCAGGGTGAGTTGCACGGCCAGGGCCGAGGCCTCATCATCCTCGACGACCAGTATTCGGATCCTGCGTGGCTCCTCTGCGGTCTGACCTTGATTGGGTGCGGCCTCGCTTGCCGAATTGCCATTTTCCTTTGCTGTACTCAGGGGCAGGCTGAGGGTCACGGTCGCACCGCCGCCCAGGCCAGGACTCTCGATGTCCAGCCTGCCGCCCATGAGGTCGACGAACCGGCGGGCAATGGACAGGCCAATTCCACCCCGGCTCTTCTGCACGTGGCCCTCTCGGATCCTCCTGAGCTGCTCCATGTCGAATCCGATGCCCGTGTCCCGAACCCGCAGCAGCAGGGATTCCCCGTCGTTGCCGGGCAACATCTCCAGGCGAATACTCCCGGTGGGCGTGTACTTGACTGAGTTGCCGAGCAGGTTCAGCAGGACCTGCTTGATGCGCTGATAGTCGCCCTGGACGAACCCGGGCAAGTGCCGGTCGTCATCGAAGACGAGGTCGAGGCCCTTTTCCTTTGCTTGCACGGAGATGATGGGCCAGAGCTCATCGATGACGGGCCGCACGTCGACCCGGGTCAATTCGAGTTGCACCTTTCCTGTCTCGATCTTGGCCAGATCGAGAATGTCATTCAACAGCGCCCCGAGGTGGGCGCCGGTCTTGTAGGCGTGATTGAGGAGGCTTCGTTCCTCCTCCGGACCGGAGCATGCATCCTCGAGGACCAGCTTCAGAAACCCCAGTATCGAGTTGAGGGGTGTCCGGAGTTCGTGGGAGGTGGTGGCCAGGAATTCGCTCTTCAGTCTGTCCGATTCCTCAACCTGAGCCTTGCTCTCCCGCAGCTCCTGATCCAGGCGCCGGGAGGTGGTCACGTCGGAGGCGATCCAGAGCCGGCCCATCTCCTCGCCATCGGGTGCCAGGACCGGGCTGTGGGTGCAGTGGACGACTCTGAACTCGGGCCAAACCAGTTCGAACTCCATCTCCAGATGAACCGCCGGGCGGGAGTAGATGTCCTGGATCTGGCGCTCGAATTCCGCCGGATCTCTTAAGGACCGATGAGCTTCCTTGCGCAGCTGCGTGTCGGCCTTGCCCAGGGCGCTGGAGGCGTCGACGGCGAAGAGTTCTCCGAATCGCCGATTGATGGCCACCACGATCTGGTTTTGGTCGATCATCAGGATTCCGTCCACGCTGGACTGAACCAGAGCTTGCAGCCTCTGGGCCGTCTCGAGGCGGACCACCTCGGCTTTCAGTTCTTCCGTCACGTCATGGCTGATCCCGGCGAGCATGTAGGGCGTACCCATCTCGTCCTTGATGAGTGAGGTTCGGAGCTCCACGGTGATCTCGCGGCCGTCGGAGCGACGGTTGGGAACCCGGCCCGAGAACCCACCGCTCAGGGAGTCCTGGAGTATCTTTCGCTCCAGTTCCGGAGGTATCAGGCCAATCCCGAATTGGCTGAAATGTTTGCCCTTCAGCTCGTCTGGGGTCCATCCGTGGAGCCGTTCGACGGCGGGATTCACGTGGCGGATATTGCCTTCCAGATCGGTGATGACCACGGACTCTCGCATGGATTCCACCACGTGGGCGTACCGTTGCAGACTGTTCTGATGGGCTCTGGCACGGAGCAGGCCGTCTGTCAGGAGTTCTCCGGCGTGGAGGAGGTGCTTCAGCTCTTGATCAGTCAACTCTCTGGGTTTCACGTCCCCGATCCAGAGCGTCCCGAACGGCGGTTCCCCGGGCAAGGAGAGGGGAACAGCGGCGAAGCCCCGAATCCCCATGCCGGCCATCAGGGGGAACCTGGTCTTCTGCTCGAGCAGGTCCGGGATCACCAGGGGCTCGTTGGTCCTGGCGACCACGGAGCAGGTGGACTGATCCGTGGGCACTGCGGCGCCGAGCTCGAGGGCCAGTCCGGAGCTGTTGGAGATGGCGACCAGAATGCAGTGGTCATCGCAACTCTCGGTGATTCCCGCCAGGGGAGCCAACAGGAACGCAGAGACCAGCTCCAGCGCGGATTCCACAGGCAGGGCCGGGCTCGTGGCCAGAGCTCGTGTCAGGATCCTCGGCTGACCGTGACCCTCCCTCTCTGGTTCTTTGAATCCTCTGACTTTGCCGGCTGATGTATCCATCGCTACCCCTCGAAAGTATAGACGGTGGGTCTCCGGGTCACAAGAAAGGGGAAGGGATCGTCTATACTGCCGGCGACTTTCGAAAGACCGGCAAGGAGCGTGAAGAGGTGCTGAAGGATAAACTCGGTCTGGTTCTGGGTGTGGCGAACAAGAGGAGCATCGCCTGGGCCATCGCGAAGGCCGCCGGGGACAGCGGAGCGCGCCTGGCGCTGACCTATCAGGGTGATCGGCTGGAGGGAGAGGTGAGGAAGCTGGCGGAGC
>JAJFLN010000478.1 GCA_021772705.1 Candidatus Cloacimonadota bacterium
CACCGGGAACAGAGCTACTCGGTTGCGGTGGAACCGGGGTCTTCGCACCCCGGAGCACCCAATGGGCGGATCGTGATCACCCAGGGGGTCGCGCATACGCGCGTGCGCGCGTGCGCGCGACCCCCTGGGTGACATGCACCCCCCTCCGAGGCCCGCCTTCCCCCCGTCTCCTTCGCCGTGCTATCCTCCATCCTCTGGTTCCGGCATCCGCCGGTCCTGCAGAGCATCGAGGTAATCCAGCATGCAAGCTCTCATCCAGCAATCCAGTCTCAGTGACATCGTGTCGAAGGTAGAGGCTGGCGAGCGGCTCTCCCGAGAGGAGGGAATCCGCCTCTTCGAGTCCGAGGAACTCTACACGCTGGGCTACATGGCCGATCAGGTGCGGCGCAGGAAGAACGGCAGGGTAGCCTACTTCGTGGTCAACCGCCATCTGAATCCCACCAACGTCTGTTACGCTCGCTGCAAGCTCTGCGCCTACGGCGTGACCAAGAAAGACCCCGATGCCTACACCTACGACCTGGAGGAGGCCCTGACCAAGGCCCGGGCTGCCTGTGCCGAGGATTCCATCACGGAACTGCACATCGTGGGGGGGATGAACCCGGCGCTGCCTTTCGAGTACTACACGGACCTCCTGAGCAGCCTGAAGCAGGAGCTTCCCCAGATTCACCTCAAGGCATTCACGGCTGTGGAGATCGCCTGGATGGCCAAGCTGACCCGCATGAGCATCCCGAAGGTCATCGAGTTGCTCAAGGAGGCGGGCCTCGACAGTCTGCCCGGGGGAGGGGCGGAGATCTTCGACCCCGAGGTCCGGGAGATCATCTGCGACCACAAGATCGACTCCACGGACTGGCTCGACGTACACCGGGCCGCTCATCAGGCCGGTCTCAAATCCAATGCGACGATGCTTTACGGCCATGTGGAACGAATCGAACACCGGGTCGACCATCTTCTCGCACTCCGGGAGTTGCAGGACGAGACCGGTGGCTTTCAGGCCTTCATCCCCCTGGCGTTCCATCCAGAAAACACGGCTCTGGACCATCTGCCCGGACCAACGGGGTTCGACGATCTCAGGACCGTGGCCATCGCCCGCTTGCTCCTGGACAACTTCGCCCACATCAAGGCCTACTGGATTCAGATCGGCCTCAAGCTGGCCCAGGTCTCCCTCCATTTCGGCGCCGACGATATCGACGGCACGATCCTGGAGGAGAAGATCACCCACGCCGCCGGAGCCACCTCGTCAATCGGCGTTCCCAGGAACGACTTGATCGGTCTCATCCAGCAGGCCGGTTTCATCCCGGTCCAGCGCGACACCGTCTACAACGAGATCCGCCGCTGGGACTGACCCCCACCGGAAGCTAGTAATCTGGCCAAGTACTTCCTGCTTCCGTTCGGCCCGAGCCTGTCGAGGGCCTCTGGCGGCATCATGCCTGGCCCTCGACAGATGGGCCGAACGGGAAAAGCTTGCGAACTCGTCGCACAGGTCGCCAGCTACCCGTCTCTCGGCCTATCGCTTGCTCTCCAGGACCTTCCCAATGGACTGGAGGAGCACGTCAAAGGTGGTGGGGCGGGGCAGGCAGAGATTTGCCGCTGAGTTCTCCTCCAGTCCCTCCCCGAGCAGGATGGTGCGGATCGTCGGATCCAGCAGCCGGAGTTCTCTCAGCAGTGCGTCGCCAGTGCTGTCAGTCAGCTCCATCTCGCTGACGACCAGATCGAATTTGCCGGCCATGAACCGGCCGAGGGCATCCCGGTAGCCGATGGCCACATCCACGGAATAGTGCTCCGTGATCAGCACGTCCTCCAGGGTCTCCAGCCGGGCCTCGTCCTCGTCCACCAGGAGGACTCGCCCTCGGGTGGGCATCCTAAGCGTCTCCCAGGAATCTGCCAGGGGAAGAGAGATCGTGAAGCAGGTGCCCTTGCCCTCGCCGCTCCGGCACGTGATCTGCCCTCTGTGGCGGATGAGGATTCCGTAGGACTCCGAGAGCCCCAGTCCCGTGCCGGCCATGCCCTTGGTGGAGAAGAAGGGATCGAATATCCGCTTCTGCACGTCTTCTGACATGCCGCAGCCGTCGTCCCGGATGGTGATGAGGACCTTGCCCCGATCGTGACAGGTGGTGATCTCCAGGCAGCCTCCATGAGGCATGGCATCCAGAGCGTTCAGCACCAGGTTGATCAACACTTCCCTCAGCTCCGAAGCGGCGCCCATAATCAGAGGCACCTTCTCGAGCCGGGTGGCGATGGTGTACTGCAGTCCCTTCGCCTCGGCCTGTTCCTTCCACCGGGACTGGGTGAATGCCAGGACGTCTCGGATGAGCTCCCTCATGTCGGCTTCGTGGAAGGGCAGGCCCGTATCCCGCTTCCGGGAGAAGTCCCGGATTCGCTTGACCGTCGCCGTCCCATCCAGGGCAGCTCGTTCGATCAGCTTCAGGCCCGCCCGTATCCGTTCCATGTCATCGGTTCGGAGCAACAGCTGCGTTCTGCCCAGGATGGATCCCAGGATGTTGTTGAAGTTGTGAGCCACCCCGCCTGCCATGGTCCCCAGGGCAGAGAGCTTGCGAGACTGCTCGATCTGCTCCATCAGGGCCTTCCCCTCCGTCAAGTCCCGGCATATCACGACGTAGCCCTCCACCAGCCCGTCGGAAGTGGTCAGGGCGCTGATGCTCGCCCCCAGGGGAATGGCGTCTCCGCTGCTGTTGATGACCTGAATCTCGTATTGCCGATAGGACCGGGTCGAGATGGGCCGAGAGGACCGAATCCGGTTGATCAGCAGCATCAGCTCCGACAGACCCTCGATCTCGACGAGCAGGCGGCCCTGGATCTGGCCCTTCTCGCATCTGAGGACCCTCAGTATCTCCGGATTTACGTAGGCAACCTGGGAGGTCACTTCCACAACCATGACTCCGCTGGTGAGGCTGTCCAGGATGTCTGCCGAGTACCGTAGGGGATCCATCAAACACGTACCGCCATTGAGCCCCGGTCGAGGCAGTTGCTATTCTGTGTTGTGGGAGTGAGAAGGAAAAGTATGAGCGACGAGATCACCCAGTATGGACAGAGGAAGGACCTGGCGGAACTCGAGAAGATCGAGAAACGCCTGGCGGCGGATCCCCAGAACCTGGAGCTGATGGACTGGGTGGCCTTCATGTTCTACTCGAACGGTCTTCCCCAGCGGGCACTCGAGTACTACGTCCGTCTGGCCGAAGCCCGTCCCGGCAATCCAAGCTACGCATACTTCCTGGGAAACCTCCATCACCAGATGGACGACCAACCGGCGGCCCGAGTTTGGTGGGACAAGGTCCTGAGCCTGGATCTGGAAGGCGAGTACGCAGCCAGGGCACGGCGAAAGCTCGATTCACTCGATAAGGGATCTTAGCCCAGGCCCGGGTATGAGTCAAACCAGGGACGACCCGGAACCCAGCTCCGGTAACGGCTCGCCGCAGGAGACCGTTCCTGCCGTCCTGGCCCGGGCGACTGACGGCACGATCCGGGTTCTCCTGATTCTCTCCCGTCTCCAGCGAGGCGGCCTGGAGCAGGTCCTCCTCGATGTGGCCCGCTCTCTGTCCAGCAAGGGGTTTCAGTTTCGTGTGGTGGCTCTCACCGGTCCTGGCGACCGGGACCAGGAGTTTCGCGACGCAGGCGTGGAAGTCCTCCCTCTGGCAGGCCACAGCTCCCTCTCTCCATTCAGCTGGAGGCGAAACCTGAGATGTCTGGAAGAAGTGGCCGCCGTCATCGAGGAGTGGCGGCCACAGGTGGTCCAGTGTCATCACTTCTTCAGTGGTGTCCTGGGCAGAGTGCCCGCCTGGTCCCGAGACCTGCCCGTCCTGCAGGCGGAGCACAACTTCTATCTCTGGAAGGGACTGGCTGCCCGGCTGATAGACACCTTCCTCGCCAGGGGTACCACGGCTTTCCTCGCTCCCTCCCGCGCCGTTGCCTGTCATGTTGCCAGGACCCACGGCGTCGAAGCCGATCGGGTTCATGTCATCCCCAACGGGCTGCAACGACGCAAGCTCCTGTCCAGGGAGGAGTCCAGAGACGGCCTGGGTCTCCCTCGACCGGGAGTGATGATCGGGTTCCTTGGGCGGCTCACGACCGTCAAGGGTCCCGAGATGTTCCTCGAGACGGCCTCTGAACTGGCAGCGACACGGGAGGACCTGGGTTTCGTCGTCATCGGGTCCGGGCCGCTGCTCGGGCTCTGCTGGGAGCTGGCCGTTCGCCCCGGGTTGCGGGGTCGCGCGTGGATCACGGGCCCCGTTCCGGACGCGGCCAGCATGATCCCGGCCCTGGATCTGCTCGTCTCCTGCTCCTCCGAGGAGGGCTTCGGTCTCGCCGTGGCCGAGGCGATTCTCGCCGGTGTCCCCGTGGTGGTGCCGGCCCTGCCGGCATTCAGAGAGCTTCTTCCCCATCGGGAAGAGAGCGGCTTCTACGAACCGGGCTCGGGACCGTCGCTGCTTGCCGCTATCCAGGAGGCCATGAGTCATCGGGAGGAGACCCTCCGCCGGACCGAAAGAGAGGCCCGGGAGTTGAGACAACGGTTCGATCCTGCCGGGACAGCCGCCTCCTACGAGGCGCTCTACCGGGAGCTTGCCCGGGCGTGATCCAGGACTCGCTCGAGCTTTCTCCTGTCCACGCGATACTTGAAGGCCTTCCGGCCCGCCACGGTGACGACGGGGATCTCCGTTCCATAGAGACGGACCAGATCCGGATCCTCGTCGATGTTCCTTTCCAGCAACTGGAACGGGTGACGGGCCTGAACTTGCAGGAGCACGTCCCGGGCGTCATGACAGAGGCAGCAGTCCGGACGGGTGTAGAGGACTACCTCGATCGCGCCCTCCGGAACGGCGGTCATTTTGCAGTGACCGGTTCCGAGAGGGCATCGGCGCGGCGGGCGACGACGGGGGTGCCGTAGTGGTAGCTGAACCGGCGGGATTGCTTCGCCGCGGCCTTCGCTTCGGCCAGCCGGTCCCGGGCGGTCTCGGAGTCCGGGCGCAGCCGTAGCAACTCCTGGAACCGGGCTGCGGCTCTATCAAAAGAGTGGATTGCCATATAGCATTCGGCCAGGTTGTAAAGGGCCCTGGGATAGGTCTCCTTGATCTCCACTGAGTCCCGTAGTTGCATCCGGTCCATGGCCCTTTCAAATGGGACGATGGCCTTCTCGGGGTAGGAGTTTCGCTGGTAGGCCCGGGCCAGGTTGTACTGGACTCGGTCGTCGTCGGGGCGCTCGGTGGCGGCCTTCTCGTATGTCGCGAGGGCCTTCTCGGGCCTCTCGAGCATGTCGTAGCACATTGCAAGGTTGTTGTATGCCACGCCCTTGTTGGCAAATCGCCAGGCGCTGTTGGCTGCGATGGCCAGCTTGAATTTGCGCTTCGCCTCGTTGTACTCCCCGGCCCGATAGAGGGACAGAGCATAGGAGAAGAGCGCGTAGGACTGCTTGGGGTCCTGCTCGATGATGTCCTTGTAAACCTGGACCGCCTCATCCTCTCGCCCCAGCGCCCTCAGTCGTTCCGCCAGGTCGAAGTAGGCCGGCAAGTAGGCAGGTCGTGCGGCAATCGCGGCTCGGCCCATCTCGACGGCTTTCTCATTCTCACCCCTGCTCTGATGAATCAGGGACAGGCCGTGGAACGCTTCGGCCCGTTTCGGGTCGAGTTCCGCTGCCTTCAACAGAGTCACTCGGGCTTCGGTCAACCTGCCCTGAAGCCGCTGAATGTGGCCCAGGTAGTAGGTGGCCAAGGCCTGCTCGGGTCCCTCCTGCGACGCGGCGCTGTGGAAGGAATCCTCTGCCCGGGAGAACTCATGGGCCAGCAGCAGCGAGATGCCCTTGCCGATGTCGTCCTGGTTGGCCGTGGCCTTGTCGAAGAGCTCCTCTTTCAACTTCCCGGCCTCCACGTCGAGACTCTGGGCGGCGAAGTCGATGGTTCCCGACAGGTCACCCAGCCGAAGTTCGCGCTGGACGAAGGCGTGGACCGGCTCGATTTCTCTCGCCTTCGGGGGAGGCTGAACGACCCCGGGATCCGCCGGTTCATCAGGAGTCACTGCCACGGTTGTTTCCGTGACCGGGGCCGGTTCGACCCCCGTCGGATCGACGGGATCAACGATACCGGGGATCCGCTCCGGCACAACGTCCGTGAGCCAGTACCAGACGAGCATCTTGACCCGGATGGCCTTGTTGGGCGAGTCGATAACCACGTCGGACTGGGCCGCAAACAGCAAGATGAACACGACCATCATGCTCCGGAATGTCCAGAGCTTGAATTGCTGGGCCTGAATCTCCGGGGGGACCTGGGCAGCCCGGCGGGCCTCCTCCTGACGGCGTTTCTTCTGGTGGAGTTCTCTGGCTCTCTTCCGGACCGTACTCCGCCGGACTCCCCGGAGCTGACGAAGGACGGCTATCTCGTCCTCTTCCTCTGAACTTCGCTGGGCCTCCACGTCATCGGTCGCCTCGCTGTAGTCCTCCTGAGCCTCCGCGGGCTCGGCGGCAGCCGCCGGCTCCTCGACGACCGCTTCGGCGGGCTGCTCATCGGCGACCGGGGGGGGGGGCGTCGGCTCTTCGGGCTCCTTCAGAATCGAGGGGGAGAATGGGGCCGCGGCAATGACGGTTTCCACAGGCTCGGGGAGATCGGCGCCCTGAGTGGCTTCCAGTCCCTCCTCCGCAGGACCAGGCGGTGCTTCCCAGGACTCGGCTGGGGTGCTTTCGGTCGGGAGAGGATCCAGAGTCGCTGAATCCACATGTTCGATCTCTTCTGGCGGCTCGGCCTTCGCTGGAGTCTCCGGCACCGGTGCTGCCGCGGCGTCATCTGGGACATCGGATTCGGGGGCTGCCTCGACCGATGAGTCGCTCGAAGCTTCGGGGGAAGGAGGGAATGTCTCTCCGGACTCCTCGACAACCCAAGGCTCTGACGCTGGAGGCGGAGAGGTGGGATCCAAGACCGGTTCGTCCGGTACCGGCTCAGGTGGCGTGCCTGAGGCGACTCCGTACTCACGGGCCGAGATCTCCGAGACCATCTCGTCAGGAGGAGTCTCGCCATCTCTCAGAGCTTCCTCGGAGTGGGTTTTGAGAATGTCGTCCTCGCTGGGGGGGGGGGGCAACTCGTCGGGGGAAGGAATGAACGCCGAGGGTACAGCCCCTGGGACGTCGGCTTCGTCCTCCTTGGTGGACTGCTGCGCAGCCGGGGAGGAGCTCATCTCCAGGATGTTCGCTAGCTGGTCCAGAGGGACGGTGGAGGTGATCTTCTTGATACGATCGACCGGGGTTGCGTCTTCTAGGACCTTCCGATCCATTCCGAAGACGACCCCGAGGCCGATAATGTTGTCTTCCGTCTCAGCTTCCAGACGCTCCATGATCCGGAAGTAGAGCTCTTGCTGGTCCGGTCCTACCATCGTCGCTGCACCTCTTCTGCCCAGGGGCTCACTGGCGCCAGGGTAGTACTCGATCGGGCTGCTTCATCAGCGGCAGCATCGGTTCTGCCCTCACTCGAGCTTCGGCGAGGGCCAATCGGGTCGACAGAACCTGTCTCCGATGTACCACGAACGCGAAGAAGAGGAGCATCACTCCAAATGTTTCCAGACTCATGGGACCGCATCCTCCTCGGTTGCTTTGGGTCCGATCACTTCGCCAACTTTGTATTGCTCCAGTTCCAGCAGGACCCGG
>JAJFLN010000479.1 GCA_021772705.1 Candidatus Cloacimonadota bacterium
CCCTTCGGCGTAGCTCAGGACATGCTTCGACAGGCTCAGGACGAACGGATCGGGAAAACTCGGCCATTCAGTCGTCCTGGATGCGGGCATCCATAGTGGGGCGAACGGGTTTCCGGACGCATTCTAACTGGTGGAACGTCACTTTCAGGAGCGATCTTCTGGTCAGCCCTCGTGACGGTCCTGGGGTGTCGCCTCGTCTTCCAGGGCTTCCAGACCAGGACGCAGGTCATCCCCCAGTCCATCGAGGGCGGCTTGCAGCTCGTCCTGGCATCGCTCCAGCGATTGCTCCAGCTGCTCCGGCGTCGTGTCGTCGGTCTGCTCCGGCGCGATGGCGGTCGAGGCGGCCCGGACCCGTTCCCGAGCCGATCGGAGTCGCGAAAGCGCACGATTGTAGAGCTCTGCCAAGGCGTGGAACTCCGGATCGTCATCGCTCCGCAGGTGAATCTCCTCGTCCAGGTTCCCCCGCTCGGCGATGCCGGTCAGGGCTCGCTCGAACCGGAAGAGGGGACCGGCGATCTCGTGGCTGAATCGATAGGCGAAATAGGCGAAGAGGACGATGTAGCCCCCGAGCCACCAGATCAGGGCCTCGAAGAAGAGGCTGCCCAGCTCATCCAGGACGGTGAACATCGCCGGATCGCCCATCCGGAAGGCGACGAAGAACCGGCTGCCGACGAAGATGAGCACCACCATCAAAGAGGTGACGGTCATCATCAGCGCCAGCCGTACGACGAGCTTCACCTGAAGACGGCGATTGACGAGATGGGTGCGACGCAGTTCGTTTGACATGGTTCGCTGTCTCAGCAGATCTCCGAGGCGAGCCGGAGGGTGCCTATCTGCAGGCCGTTGGTGTTCAGCCGAGGCGGCAGGAATTCCGACACCAGGGTGTCGAATTCGGCGTCGTCGACCATGTTCAGCTTCCTGGCCAGACCCAGGGCCGCTCCCTGGGCCATGGCGATGCTGGGTGACTCGCACTTCACAGCGATGCCAGTTCCTGTCTCCCGGTCCGAGAGGCAGGAGAGGCCGTCGGCCCCGCACTTGGCCAGAATCCTGCCGGATGTGATCTCCGAGATCCGCGTGTCGAAGTGGCCCGTTCCGGCCACCATCAACGGGTGCTCCCGCATCGCCGAGGCGGCTCGTTGAAGTCCCGCGGCCATGGCTGCAGGCAGACCCGTGGGTCGTGAGAGCTGGGCGAAGAGCCAGGCGATCTTCTCCAGTGGCAGGGCTGGTACCGGAGCGCCGCAGCCATCGACCTGGATCGGGACCTCGGGCCGGACCGAGCGTGAGAGCTTCAGGACCTCAGTGATGATCCTGTCCTGCAGAGGGTGGCCCGGGTCGAGGTAGCCCTCGATGGGCAAGTTCTTGACGCTGCAGTAGAGGAGCATCCCCGAGTGCTTGCCAGAGCAGTTGTTGTAAATTCGAGCCCTTCTGCCCTCCGGGGCGCCGCAGCCGAGGGCTCCCTCGTTGGCGCCAGCCTTCTTCAAGATGGAGCGAACGGTCCCGAGATGGACCGGCTCGGCAGCGTGAGAGCCGCACATGAGGGCCACCTCCTGCTCCGAGGGCTGTTGATGGGGCGGCAGCTCTTCCATCAGCAGGGGCAAGGCCTGAAACGGCTTCAAACAGGAGCGGACCGGCGTGAGCCGGGCCGTGTTCCCCAGGGAGAAGTGGCGCCGACCGTGAACGTCATAAGCCACGGCGTGACCGAAGAACACATTCTCCAGCACCGGACCGCGATAGGCCAGGACGAGTGGTTTTGCCCTGACAGCGGGCGTTGCAGAGGCCGACATGACGCAATCGGGTATATCACGCTGCAACGATCCGAGCAATGGCGACCGCAGGAAGGGTGCAAGTCACGCAGGGTGTGGATTCAGCGGCGATGACCTGGGGAGTTACACGGAGGTCACAGAGATCGCGGAGGTCACAGAGGTTTTTGGTGACGAGAACCTCCGTTGGGGATGGCTTCAGCGGCGGTGACATGGGAGGTTACACGGAGGTCACAGAGAACACGGAGGTCACAGAGGTTTTGGTGACGAGAACCTCCGTGAAACTCAAGAGGTGTCTCCTCCGTCTTGCCCGTAACCCGGCACCCAGCGCCCAGGACCAGAGATCCTGCCCGTCCCCCGCAGCCCGAGGCCACCCGTCCTGCCCTAAGATTCTTAGAACCCACGCTCCCCTCCCGCGTCACTGAAAGTGATATGGGCGTATTTCTGGGTTCCAAGGCAAGTGATAGAGTGTCAACGATGCGGGTGCGGCTGATCACCGGAGTCCTGTTCCTGGCTAGCCTGACGGTCTATCTGTCCACAGCATGCAGGGACACTTACTGGTTCGATTCGCCGGAGTTCACCACGACGGCGAAGAACCTGGACATCAGTCACCCTCCTGGCTATCCCCTCTGGAATTTCCTGTCTCATCTGGCCACCCTGGTGCCGGTCGGGAACGTCGATTTCAGAGTTGCCGCATTCTCGTCTGTCTGCTGCGCCCTGGCGGTGGCCCTGTTCTTCAGATTCATGCTTTCCATGGGGGCCTGCTTGCCCGCTGCTGTCTCGGCTGCATGCACCCTGGCGTTCCTGAAGCAGTTCTGGTCCCTCGGGGTGGTGGCGGAGGTCTACGGCCTCGAGATAGTCCTCCTGATCGGGCTGCTGCTCAGCCTTCGGCCGTGGCACAAGGGGCCGGCCATGCCCTGTATGCCTCTCAGCGCTTTCCTGGCTGGATGCCTGGTGGCCCATCGGCCCTCTGACATCCTGTTTCTGCCGTTCCTCCTGGGGCTGGCGCCTCTGTCGATGCAGCTGGTGCCCAAGGCCACGCTCTGGTTTTCCGTCGCCTGGACACCCTATCTGTACACCTGGTGGCATCTGACGAACCGGTTCTCCATGGGGTACTTCGACTACCCCAAGGACCTGACCACCTTCTACTGGATCGTGACGGGCAAGCACTATGCGGAGAATCTCTTCTCTCTGTCCCTTCACGACTCCCTGGTGGAGCTGAAGAACTACCTGATGCTCGTGGTGGGGGACTTCGGTCCCCTGATGTTGACCTTCGCTTTGGTGGGACTGGTGACGGCTTACAGGCGCCGCTCGCCCGAGCTTCTGACGATCCTGGGGATTTCCATGGTCAACGTCCTCTTCTGCACCAACTACAACGTGATCGAGACCAACACGATGGTGTTGCCGTCCCTGGTGATGGTCTGCTGGCTCGTGGCCATCGGTGTCAGCACCGTGCTCCACTTCCTGAATGAGCGGGGCCAGACCGGCATCGCCAGGACCGTGATCGTCCTGGCCCTCGCCTTGCCCCTGGCGCAGATCCCCCTGAACTATGGGGCCTGCGACCGCTCCGATTATCACGAGGTGAGCCGCTATCTGCGGAACCTCTACGAGATGGTCCCCCAGGGGGGCCACTCGGTTGTCACCACCGACGTGGACGCACTTCCGGTGCTCTACGGGCGTTTCTGCCTGGGACGCCGCCTCGACCTGGGTTACACGGCAGTGGACGAGTGGCTCCCGGACATCAGCAAGTCCATGAACGAGTTCCTTGATCGGGGCGATGAGCTCTACGGTCCTCTGTTCCTGGTAAGGGAAGAGTTCGATCGGGCCCGGGCCGACTTTCGGCTTCGGAGGCGAGGGTTCCTCTACCGGATCGAGAAGCGCGACGCCGGACCCGATGAGGAGGAGCCCGTGAGTCAGGGACGCCGGTTCGAAGAGGGTGTCGTGTTCGGAGGTCTCCAGGTGCCGGGACCGCTGATCACCAGCCCCGGCCTGGCCAGGATCGGCATGCGGTGGGGCATCGAAGCGCGGCCGGAGATGGTCTGGCCCGGCGTGGTGCTGGCCCTCTATAAGCCGGGAGCAGGAACGGAGGACCTCCCGGTCGCCACCGCTATCCAGCCCATCGGCGGCTTGACCGAGCCCGCCGGCCGGGGCACCTGGCTCGATGACTACTGGTTCCGGCTTCCGGAAGACACGCCGCCGGGAGACTACGAGCTCCGGATCGGCGTGCTGGATCTCTGTCCCGTGACGGACTCCGGAGTGTCGAATTGCTCCGTGACCAGCAGTTCAAGAGTCACGGGAGCGTCTGACGCCATCGAGTGTTTTGATCCCGCCGCGATCGAGGGACTCGACTTCTGGAAGGAACGGCAGATGCAGTACATCGAAGCGATTCGCCTGGCCGTCCCCTATCACACGCCCAGCTGGCGCGTACGGGACTGGAGACGGCTGCTGAAATCGAACCTCCTGATCCCCCACGAGGAGGGTCCGCGCCTGTTGCCCCTGGGACCGATCCGGGTCGCCGCCCCCCCGCCGGACCGCCGTCTTTCGGAGAAGGCCCCTGCGCCACGCTGAAAGATGCGTGCCCTGATCGTCGGAGCCGGACCTGCCGGCCTGGCCTGTGGAATCCACCTGGCCCGGGCCGGAGTCGAGGTTCAAGTCCTGGAGGCCGGCCCTGGCATTCGGCGCCGGCCCTGCGGGGAAGGGGTGATGCCCCCCGGCGTGGAGGCCCTCGATCGCCTGGGGATTCTCGACGCCGTCCGGGATGCAGGTTCGGGAATCTTCCGAGGCATTTCCTACTGGAGCGATGGCCGGGAGGCGGCGGCGGCGGACTTCCCGATCCGGCCGGGGGGCCATCACGGTCTGGGCCTGCGCCGGCCGGAGTTGGAGGCCACGATGCTCCGGGAGCTGGAGAGCCATCGGACTGCTCGAGTCCATTTCAAGAGTCCCCTGAAGCGATTGATTCGCAGTGGATCCCGAGTGACCGGCGTCGAGGCCGGCGGACATGTGCTGACGGCCGATGCCGTCATCGGCTGCGATGGCGCCAGGTCACGGGTTCGCCGCGACCTCGGGCTGGACGTTCCGCCCCCTCGGCAGGGCCGCTTTGGCGTTTGCGGCCACCTGGCCCGTCCCGTTGACATTCCGCAGCTCTCCCGGGTGGAGGTCCATCTCGTCGGCGGGGGAGAGCTCTATCGCACACCCTGTGGCCCAGGTCGCGAAGGCTGGATACTCCTGACAAGCGGCGAGCGGGTCCGGAGCTGGGCAGGTCAGTTCGAAGGAAGACTCAGGGAGCACCTACGGACCAACCCGCCCCTCCACGCTGCCCTGGAGCAGGGGCAGTTCATGGGACCGATGCGGGCCACGGGCCCCCTGTCCCGGTGCTCCCGGCGAGCCGCCGACTCCGGGGTTCTGCTGGCCGGTGATGCGGCCGGGTTCCTGGATGCCATCACCGGTGAAGGGCTCGCCCTGGGACTCCATCTGGCGGAGGAGGCGGCCCGGATTGTCCTGGAACGGAACGGCCCTCTTCTGGAGGTGGACGAGAGTGAGTATTGCCGGGTCTGGAGGGAGGCCACCCGGCATCCCTGGCTGCTGACCCGGGGGCTTCTGTTCCTGGTGGCCAACCGCTGGCTGGCCCGGCCAATGCTGGAACGTCTCGGCCGGAGGCCGCAGATGATGTCCCGGCTCCTGGGCGTGAACTGTGGCTACGAGCGTCTCACGGAGATCCCGCTGCGAGAATGGGTCCGGCTGCTGGCCGCCTGATCGCCGCAGCCCTGGGCGGGCTGGCGAGCCGTCTGTTTCAGTGGCTCCGGAGCAGCACCATTTCCATGCAGAATCCCGGGCCGAAGGCCACGGCGATACCGGGGGACTCCTGGCGTGGGCGGTGGAGCAGGTGTTGCTCCAGGATGGCAAGCACTGTCGCGGAGGACAGGTTTCCCCGCCGGGACCAGACCGCCAATGTCCGCTCCAGCTCGGCGGCTCCGAGGGAGAGGGCGCTGGCGATGGAGTCGAGTATCTTCTTGCCTCCGGGATGAATCGCCCAGAATCCGATCTGGTCCGGTGAGAGTGAGTGATCTTCCAGGAAACGTTCCAGCTCCGGCCTGGCGCGGCGGGCGATGATGACGGGGATCTTCCGATCCAGGATGATGTGGAAACCCGTGGAATGGAGATCGAAGCCCATCACGTCGGTTGTCCCGGGAAACATGATGGATCGGGAGTTGCAGATCTCCAGACCCGGCTCGGAGCTGTCCCCTCGTACCAGTATGGCGGCGGAGCCGTCTCCGAAGAGGACGCTGGAGACGAGATTGGCCGGCGACAGGTCGTCGGGCTGAAAGGTCAGGCTCGGCAGTTCTACGCTGACCACCAGCGTCAGTCCACCGGGATGTGCCAGGGCCCGATCCCGGCACCGGCCGAGACTCCAGGCGCCGGCGGCACAGCCCATTTCGGTGACGGGAATCCGGACCACATCGGGGCGGAAACCCATCCGATTCACCAGATAGGCGTCGAGGGGCGGAATCATGAACCCCGTGCAGGACAGGGTCATGAGGCAATGCACGTCGGAGGCGGCGACACCGGCGCGGTCGAGGCATTCCGCTGCAGCCCTCTCCCCGAGCCGTTGGCTCTCTTCGGTGAAGATCCGGTTCTTGTCGTCCAGAGGCTTCCGGGCGATGGTCTCTTCCCCGGGCCGGACCAGGTGCCGGGTCTCGATCCCGGCATGATCCACCATGGCCGTGTAGGTATCCAGGTCCTTCACCCGGCCCCCGAAGGCTCGCTCATAGAGGTGCCGGACATCCTCGGACTCGAGGATGTATTCCGGGAATGCCGAGGCTGCAGCTACGACCGTCGCCGTCACTGATCGACCTCGAAGGCGTAGGGCGCATCGAGAGTCGAGAAGATCCAGGCCGGGCTGCCCGCCCAGCCAGACATCATTCGAGGGACAGCGGAAATCCGGACGCCGATGGGACGGCCGTCAATGACGGCCGTCGCCTGAGCTACGACCGAGACATAGCTGACCTTGCCGAGCTGATGCACCTGCTGTCTGAACTCCATGTCCGGGATTTCCTGTCCGATAACCGTTCCATTCCTGTAGACCCGTTTCGTGGCTGGTTCGTAACGGTATACCACTTCGGACTCCACGAATCCCCCAGCCCCGTCTCGTTGAGGGAGATCGGCTGCCGATGAGTCGAGCACTTTCAGCCGGAGTTCGTCTCCTCCATCGGAGACCTTTACGGAGCTGGTGGCCCTCCGGACGTCGTTGCGGATCCACCTCAGGGACGCCCGGCAGCTGGCCATGAGGTCCAGCCGAGCCCGTGAACGTGCGAAGGCCCGAGCCCCTCCGAAGACCATGGTGTGGAAGAACGACAGGGCCAGGGTCAGCAGGACCAGGGCTACCAGCAGCTCCACGAGGCCGAAGCCTCGGGCTCCGGAAGTCCTCCAGCACGGCCTGAGATTCACCTTGATGGATCCCTTCATTCACGGCCCCCTGGGGTTGAGAATCAGGGTCGACAGCTCCAGGGATCTCATCCGGTCACCTGCCACGGTCCAGCTGATCCTGGCTCGGGCTTCCATCAGCGAGCCCGGAGCCGGCTCCCGCCAGCTCAGGGTCCCCGAGTATCCCCTGGGGAGAATGGCTCCGTCGATGGGGCGGCTCGTGGGCAGCGTCGCCAGCTCCCCGTAAGGTCGAACCCGCATCAACTCGAGCTGTTCGGCTGCCAGGCCCATGGCGATGGTGGAGTCCACGATCTGCCGGGTCGCCATGGAACCAGAGGCGAAGGTTCCGGCCAGAGGGATCAGGGTCAGGGCCATCACGGCGAAGGCCAGCAGCATCTCGACCAGACTCAGGCCGAAGCGCCGGCTCCCT
Source organism: Candidatus Cloacimonadota bacterium (assembly GCA_021772705.1). Lineage (GTDB taxonomy): Bacteria > Muiribacteriota > UBA6191 > JACPRK01 > JACPRK01 > OFTM100. The sequence goes on from JAJFLN010000479.1 coordinate 7,612, forward strand.
GGGGCGGTCATGGCAATCGGGCTATGCATCGTCGATCTCGAAGGACACCTCCGACAGGGTGACGACATGGGGAAGGGGCTGACGGCGAGAGCGGAGCGTCACTGGACTGGACCGGTCCCACTGGCCAGCGTGGACCGACCCCTCGATCACCAGGCCAGGCGCCGTGACCACCTCGCCCTCCGGGGCCATCAAGTGACCCCTGAATGGTGACGAAGTCCCTCCCGGATCGACCTCCAGAACAGCTCCCTGGGCGAGGACGGCTATCTTCGGGTCTGACTCCTGCGGCACGGACACGTCCCGAAGAGTCAAACTCCCCTCCATCAGCAGCAGGGCTCCCTGTCCCGTGAGGCTTACCTGTTTCAACTCGTGATCTCCAGCCTCACCGATGACGGTGACCCCCGCCAGGTGAACCGTGCCGGCGGCGTCGACGGTGCGGTCCAGGAACTCCTGCCAGGTGGCGTGGAACTGGCTGACCCGGGCACGGCTGAAGGGGTAGCCGCTCCGGCTCGATCCCCAGCGATAGGTCCAGTCCCGGCGCGCCGCCCTCAGTATGGCCGGATCGAGAGTCCCGGGCGGGGAGCCCGGCAGTCCGCCAGGAGCCCGGATCGATCCAGGCCCAGGGGCGCCAGTCACCCACAGAGTGAATGGAGCCAGCAGAGCCGGTGGACCCACCCGCACCACTCGCACTTCCCGGACTCGCCGCAGGCGGCGGACGACGGGGCCGATGGTGACACGAACATCGGCTTCCAGGAATCCCGTCTTCTCCTCCGGCTCCGCTGCCGGGTCCTGGAGGGGCTGCAGCCCCCGAAGACGAAGGGCACACTCGACGCTCGATTCGCCCCCCTCGCTCCGGGATGCCTCGCCCATCAGCCGCAGGGACTCCGGCAGGGTCACGACCTGCTCGGCCCCGGCCTGGGGTGCGGGCAGCCGGAACTGCCGATACCACTCCGTCCCGGACCGGTTCATGGTCTGCTGGACAGACCAGAATGCCTCCGCCACGGCAGCCTCCGCCATCTGTTCCGCCCGCTCCGCCAGGAGAAGGCGGCGGGTCAGGTGGCGCTCTCCGCTGGTCCGGCTCAGGAACGTCAGAGCCAGGCTGAATACGACGGCGATCAGCAGCAGTATGAGCGCCAGGCTGCCCCGTCGATCCCGGTGAAAGGACCTCGGACCAAGGGGAGACCGGGTGACTCGATGGGTGTCGATGTTGCTTCGCCGCGACGGGACTGGCCTTGTCATGGCGATCAACCTCCCGAACCGGACGTCGATTCCGTCGCCGACGTGGCATTGGCTCCAGCCCCCGGCGGGTTCAGGAGCGCCAGGTTGTGAAGGGCTGCCTCTTCGTCAGGGGCGAGTGTGAGGGCCTGTCTCAGCAGCGCTGTAGCCCGGACTCGATCGCCGGAGACGATCAGCAGTGCTCCCAGGTTGACCAGCGCCTCGAGAGAGGAAGGGTTCAGCTCCAGGGCTCGCTCGTAGGACTGCTGGGCCTCCTCGGTGCGATCTTCCTGGTGGGCGAGGTATCCCAAGGCGAGCCAGGCCAGCTCCCGGGCCGGATCCAGGTCCAGGGCGGCCCTGAGGTAGGCCGATGCCTTCTTTTTCTGGCCGCTTCTCATGCTTGCCAGCCCGAGGTTGTAGATTGCCTCGACGGATTCAGGGTCTCTGGCAGAGGCACGCTCGAAGAGACCCACCGCTGCCTCCGGAGAGCCTTGTTCCAGTTCGAGTCGCCCCATGGCGAAGAGGGCTTCGAAGATATCAGGCTGAAGTTCCAGTGCACGGTTGAAGGACGCCCGGGCCTCGTCGAGGTCGCCCAGGTTCGCCGACAGACGGCCTCTCGCTAGCAGGGCCTCAAGGTGTGACGGCTGGCTCCGCAGTATCCGGTCGTATGCCTCCCGGGCTCCGGAGGGTTCCTGAAGCGCCTCCAGCGCCTGGCCCAGACCGAGCAAGGCGTCGACGTCACCGGGATGACTCTCCAGGACGATCCGGAAGCACTGGGTTGCCCGGTCCAGGTTGCCCTTCGAGAGGGCGATTTCCCCCTGGAGCTGCCGTCCCCCGGGGTGGTTTGGCTGTACCTCCAGGAGCCGGTTCAGCTGCAGACCCGCATCCTCCGGCCTCCCCAGAGCCGCCAGGGCCCGGGCCAAGGCGAGCCGAGCGGGCACGCGTCGAGGTGACAGACTGCAGGCGGTCTGGAGCTCCCGGAGTCCCTGTTCCTTGTCGCCCTTCGCAATCAGAGCCTCGCCCAGATGAAGCCGGGTCAGCCCTTCGTCCTGAGCCAGGAGCAGGGCTTCCTCCAGGAGCCGGACAGCGCCGACGGGATCGCCCTCCGCCAGGCGGCGCCGTCCTGCCAGGCGACGGGCGGTCCCGGACTCCCGTGCCACGGCCCGGACCAGCGCCAGGGCGTCGGTGGCCCCCAAGAGGTCCCCGGTGTCGAAGGACAGGTCAGCTGTCCGTGCCAGGGCCGGCAGGCTCTCGGGCAGGTAGGAGAGTGCCTGCCCGAGATGGCGCTGGCTGCCACGGCCTTCGCCTGCGTCGTAGAGCGCCAGAGCCCTGGCCAGCTCTTGCCGGCCCTTGTAGGCGGGATACAGGAGCAGGTACGCCTGGATCGAGCCGAGAACGACGATGGCCAGCCCTCCCGCCGCGAGTGTGGCTCGGCGGGAGAACCGGATTGAGATTGCCTGGGTTCCTCGGGAGACGGCCAGAGCGAGGCTGGCTACGGTCTTGCGGAACCTGCGCCGGGCCCGGAAGCTGGAGCCCCTTTGCTCCTCCTCCACCGGTGCGGGCTCGAATCCGTACTCCGACAGCAGGGTCGTGAAGAGCTCCTCCGAGATGTGGTCACGACGGCGAATCTTCTCTGCCGTGGCGAGGGCCAGATCCTGCTTGGAGGGGTTGCGGGCCGCCAGTGCCAGCAACTCCTGCAGCTCCGGCGACGGGAGCTGCTGGGCCAGGCAGAGGGCGATAGGTTCCAGGAGTCTTCCATCGCTCTGACGATCCAGCAACCGGAGCAGCGACTCTCTGCCGGCCTTGTTCTGGAGTCGTGCCAGACACTGGATACTCCGCAGAGACGGAGCCAGTCGTGCCGGTCCCACCCGGCCCTCCAGCAGCTCCACGGCGTAGGCCTCATCCCGATCCACCAGGCCGATGAATGCCGCATCCCGGACCAGTTCGTCGGGATCGTCCAGGCAGTTGACCACGAACGGGATGGCCTCCTCCGGCTGAAGGTGCAGCCAGGTCCTTGCGGCTCGGGCTCTGACTGGCGGGCTGTTGCGGCGAATCAACTCGGAGAGGATGGTGGCTGCCCGGGGATTCCCGGTCCCGGCCAGGGATCGGATCCAGACCGTCAGGGCTGTCGTCTCCTGTTCGGCGCTGGCGTAGCGGGGGGCGAGGGTCAGCAGCAGGTCGGGCCGGTTCCTGGCGAGACGGCCCACGGCGGCGGACCGGATGCCGGCTTTCGGATGGGCCAGGAAGCTGTCGGGCTCCTCTTCCGGTGACGGGGTCATCTCCTGTGGCAGCAGTGTGGCCCCCGAGGTTGCCTCCAGTTCCAGGAAAGCCCGGTCCGCCTGTTTTCTGACGGCCCGGTCGGGATCGCTGAGGGAGACCCGGTCCAGGAGGGGCAGATATCTCCGGTCCCGGGTCGCGGTCAGGGCCTCGAGGAGGCGCCTCCGCTGCGCCGTCGATCCGGCCTGAAGGACCTGGTCCACCTTCTGCTGGACGAAGAGGTAGGCCGTGGATTGATTGAGGTCCGGTGACGACTCCCCGGGCCGTGATGCGGAGTGCGGCTGGTCTGAAGATCGACGGGACGTGAGGGCCTCCACACCCTTGCGGGCGTGATAGCGAACCAAGGGACTGGCGTCGGACTTCGCCCTCTCCTCCAGGACAGGGTGGAACTGGGCGTCACGACTCTGCACGAGTCCGGCGATCGCCTTCAACCGGACCTCTTCATGTTCGCTGTCCAGGTCCGGGATCAGCTCCCGAGCATCCATCTCGAGTAGCTTACGTGTCCTGAAGCCGCGTCACAAGGTATCGGGGCGCGGCATTCTCGTGATCTTGCGATGGGGCGAACCTCCACTCGTTCGCTCCGAGGCTGCCGAGAGGCTCAGCGCGCACGGCCAGAGATCAGGGGACACACGACTGGACCCGAACTCCGAGAGGTCACCCGACCCAGCCGGTTCGCCTGGCGAGTTCGGGTCCAGTCGTGTGTCCCCTGATCTCCCTCGTCTGCGAGATCTGGGGAATCGGCGTCGGTTGATGGAGCGGCGCGATGCGAGTAGACTGTCGTCCCATGTCGACGAAACCTTCTCGTACTCTGGAGACCTTTCCAAATCCTCGACCGGGCCGGGCTTACACCATCGAGTTCGACTGCCCCGAGTTCACCTGCGTCTGTCCCATGACGGGTCAGCCCGACTTTGCCACGATCCGGATCAGCTACGTACCGGCGCGGAAATGCGTGGAGTTGAAGAGCCTGAAGCTCTATCTGTGGAGTTACCGCGCCGAAGGTGCATTCCACGAGGATGTGACGAATCGGATACTCGACGATCTCGTGGCGGCTCTGAAGCCGAGGCAGGCACGGGTCGTGGGTGACTTCGCCGTGCGAGGCGGCATCCACACGGTGGTCACGGCGAACCACCCGGATCCGGCGAAGAAACCCAGGAAGCGCTGAGGACCCGCGCAAGAATAACTACGCAGTTTCGCATCCCATCTTCAGGGCTTCCGGTTCATTCTACTTGCTTGTCCGCCAGGGTCAGAGCTTCATCCAGGGCGGCCAGACCGAAGTCCAGATCCTTCTTCGTCGAGATGAGAGGCGGCGCCAGGATCAGGTGGCTGACCCAGCCCATGGCATAGACACCGTTTGCCATCATCTGTTTCGTGATGGCATCGACCATCAGGGGTTTGCCGGCTGCCTTGTCGTCCATGGTGGCGAAGGGCTCCCGGGTCTTTCGATCCTTGACGATCTCGACTCCCCAGAAGAGGCCCAGACCTCGGACGTCGCCGATTGACTTGTGACGACGCTTCATGCCCTCCAGCTTCTTCTTCACGTAGGCCCCCATCTTTCTCGAGTTTCCGAGCAGATCCTTGTCGCGCAGCTCGTCGATGGCGGCGATGGCTGGTGCCAGGGTCAGGGGATGGGCCTCGTAGGTGTGGCCGTGGGCAAAGGTGTGGTCTTCAAA
>JAJFLN010000480.1 GCA_021772705.1 Candidatus Cloacimonadota bacterium
TTCCACTGCTCAAAATAAAATTAATTCTCCGGCACTCCTAGCAAAATCTCTGGCATACTATTTTTTCTAACAAATTTCAACATAATAATTTTGATTTTTTTGTTTGACTTTTGTACCATTTTTTTATATGATTGTATAATAACTGTTGGGGGAATTATGAAAAATAAAATTATTATGAAAAGAGCTAAATGCGAACGATGTGCTTATATGTTTAGTGAAATTGAAAGAAATGAGTTTTACAATCATGTAAATTTTTGTCGCGGTTTGAGACAGGATACTATTATTGATAGATTACTTCTCAAGGCACTTAGAACTTATTGTTTTGTATTTAATTTCTTTTATGAACATATCCATATATTTAAAGGCAAATCCTGGAGGGATTCCATATAATGAAGACTACTTGGACAAAAGCCGAAATCAAGGAGAAGCTTGAGACTGACGATAAATGGGTCACAAGGGGAATTGCTGCTATATTCGAAAAGCAGACATACTCTGAACAGCAATCTGACTCCACTAACGAGAATAATGGCGTCGGATTCACGGGAGTTGATGCCAAAATCCTAAGTTCTTTTGCCAAGTTCTATAATCGAAAAGGCTATTTGTCTCCCAAGCAATTAGTCTATGGAAGGAAGAAGATCAAGAAGTATGCCGGGCAACTTGCTAAGATTGCTAACGGTAAAATTTAATCCCAATTTTATAATGGAGAACAATCATGAGCACTGAAACGAAACCAAAATCCAAAACCACTCCCAAGGCCAAAGTCGCGCCAAAGAAACCTGTTGTGGCCAGCGCCAAGTCCAAGGCAGTCGCCGCCGCTCCCAAGAAGCCATCTGTTGTGGTAAAGCAGCCGGGTGAGCAGCTCGAAACCTATGCCGGAATCAGGGAGGCATTGCGTGATAAAGGTGTTCTGTTGACGGTCAAATTCGGTAACACTGATCGCAAAATTCCTGTTGCCAAGAAGACCATCCGAAACATCGTCAAGGCATTCCAGAAGGAAGGGAAGTTGAAGCCATCGAAACCACCGACCAGAACGGGCAAGGAAATTTATTTTGAGGTGATTTGACGATTGTCCTTGACTTTTGGGAAAAGCTGGAAAAGTATGTCATTCCTGAAATAGCATACTATATATAGTGCTAACTCGTTGTTTATCATGCGATTAGAATACTATATATAGTATGCTTCTTTTCACTGTAACCGATTAAGGGGGAAGCTTGGGTAATGAGAAAAATGCGGATTTATGTTGATTTCATGCTCTTATTTTCGTATGATATGTGTATTGATAATGATAACGAAAAGGGGAATACAGAATGGACTTAATATCTAAAAAAAGCGGTCTTGCAAAATTACTAGCCACCGAAAATATTACAATCGAAAACAAGAATGTAAAGTCTGCTAAGTTCGATGTCGCAAACCGTGTCCTAACACTTCCGAATTTTGAGAACATGGATGAGTCGTTGTTAGATATGTTTGTTGGTCACGAAGTTGGTCACGCCTTATTCACCCCATATTCGAAATCTGCCCAAAAGAAATTTGAAGCCACTCCCGGTCTGCTGCGTTATACAAATGCCGCTGAAGACGCGCGGATTGAGCGAAAAATTCAGGCTATGTATCCCGGCTTGAAACGCCAGTTCAATAAAGCCTATGAGGAATTGATTATTAATCGGGATTGGTTTGATCTGAAAGGAAAAGACTTGAGCAAGATTAAATTGATTGACCGCATTAATCTTCACTTCAAGCGTGTTCCCAATGTACCATTTTCTGAAGAAGAGCAGAAATTTGTAGATGAAATCGAAAATACTGAGACATTCACTGATTCGGTTGATGTCGCTGAACGTCTTTATACTTACTGCAAAGAAGTTGAAGAAGATAAGCAAAAACAGGAAGGCGATGGAGAAGGCGAAAAATCTGATGAGCCACCTACTGGCGATGAAGAACAGCGTCAGTCGAAATCAAACGCCGATGGACAAGGCGATCAAGAGCAAGAACAGCGCGGCGATGGAGAAGGCGATGACGATGATGATGGTGAGGAAGAAGAAGATGGCGCTGGCGATGAAGAAAAAGATGGCGGCAAAGAAGAACAAAAGAAAGATGGCGGCAAAGAAGAACAAAAGAAAAAGTCAATGGCGTCTAAAGGTGCCGGAAAAGATATAGAAAGCGCCATTGCCCCAGACCTGGATGTTGACAACGATAACTTCTTCAAGGACATGATTGATGAATCGGGCAAGGAGAATGTTTACCTGACGATGGCTGAAAGCAACTTGGACAAAATTATCGTTAGCTATAAAGACGTTGAGGCAAATTTGGTAAAACATTTTTCCAATCGTCGCACAACAGAGAAAAACAAATTCTGGGTCAACCGATCTGAAAACCTGCGAATTTTTAAAAAAGCCAATTCCAGAATAATCGGTTTCATGGTAAAAGAATTCATGATGAAGAAAGCTGCCGATGATTTCAAGAAACAACAGACTTCCAAGACTGGCGTGATCGACTTTAACAAACTCAAAGAATATCGGACGTCAGAAGATATCTTCAAGCGCAACTTGATTGTCAAAGAAGGAAAGAATCACGGAATGTTAATGTTCGTTGACTGGTCTGGCTCGATGTGCGATTGCTTTGGCGGGATTATGGAACAGGTGATAAATTTGGTAATGTTCTGTCGCCAAGTCAATATTCCCTTTGACGTGTACGGATTCAATGACAACCATGTTCGAAATAACTGGATCAAAAAAGCTAATACTTTCTACACGGATGGATGTAACCTGAGAAACTACTTGTCCTCAAAAATGAATAATGCCGAATATACGCGTGGCTTGGAAAACTTCCTGGCACTGAAATTTAATCTTCAGCGCGACCGGACAGATTATAGAGAGCAGTCTGAACCACCGTATGAAGGTTTTTCTGGGACACCGTTAAATGACGCTATTATCCATGCCCAGAAAATCTCCGAAATCTTCAGGAAAGAAAATGGACTGCAAATTGTAAATTGTATTTTCTTGACTGATGGCGATTCTAACTCAAGCGGATATTATCAGGACAAAGAAGGCAGAACTCAGTCTGCTATTGGATACGGAAAAAATTACATAGTCACTGATCCGAAATCTAAAATCCAATATCAACATTGCACAAGAACAGAAACACTGCTGAAGATGCTGGCTGAGACTCAGGATGTAAATGTGATCGGATTTTATATCAGTGATTATCAGTATCAGCAATACCGGGCATCCAAGAAAGATAGGTTTGCGCTGGTCAAACAGAAAGGCTATGACAGCTATTTTATCATTCCCTCTAAAGGAGTGTCCACTGTCAAAGGGAATATGTTTGAAGGAATGGATGTCAATGATAAAAAGTTTGACAAGCATGTAAAATCGAAAAGAGAAGAACAGAAGAATGAGCGTGTGATGGTTTCGAAACTGATGGAACTGATGGGAAAAAACCGCTAGAATATAGGCCGAAATAGGGATGATAAAAGGTGATGAATTATGTTGCCTTTTCCATCAATTTTAGGTATGATTGTTGTAATAGGGAATATAACTAACTTTAATAATTAAGGGGAATATATCATGGATCGAAAAGCTTTTGTAAAACTCCTTCAGGAAACCGCAAAAACGAATATCTTCACCAAAGCCGAAATCCGCGACGCAGCTGAAGAGAATGACTTCACCGATTATAAGAAGGCGTTGAAGACGTGGCGCGTGTCTAACAATCGGTTTGATATCAGCCGTTTTGTACCTCTCAGAAAAGGGGCAACCATTCCCTCAGCCGAAACGGAAACGCCACTGGATGATACCGTTTCAGAGACATCCAAGCTGGCTCCTGCCGTTATGGACTTTCTCCAGTATGTTCCCGAAAAAGCTGATGACTACGTTTCTTGGGGAAATCACAATACTGTCAAGGCGATTATCAAGTCCAACAAATTCTTTCCAATCTTTATCACTGGCCAGAGCGGAAACGGAAAAACGTTGACCGTCCATCAAGTCTGTGCACAGCTCAAACGGGAAATCATCCGTGTGAATATTACCAGCGAAACGGATGAAGATGACTTGCTTGGTGGGTTTCGTCTTGAGGAAGGAAAAACTGTCTGGCATAATGGTCCTATTGTAGAAGCCATGTTGCGTGGTTCGATGGTACTCCTTGACGAGATTGATCTGGCTTCGTACAAGATTATGTGCCTCCAGCCGATACTTGAAGGCAACCCGATTTATCTCAAGAAGATTGGCAAGATGATTCACCCGGCACCCGGATTTAACATCGTTGCAACCGCTAATACCAAAGGCCAAGGCTCAGACTCTGGGCGGTATGTAGGAACTGGCGTGTTGAATGAAGCCTTCCTTGACCGCTTTGCCGTGACTTTTCAGCAGAACTACGCAGGAGAAGCGGTTGAGAAAAATATCCTCAAGAAACGGATGGAGCTGATTGAGTTGAAAGTCGATGAAGACTTTATCGAAAAGCTTGTCAAGTGGGGCCAAAAAATCCGCAAGACGTCTGATGACGATGGCTGTGATGATCTGATATCGACGCGCCGACTGTTGAATATCATCGATGCCTATCAGATATTCGATGACAAAAAAGCAGCGATCAAGCATTGCATTGAGCGTTTTGATGAGCATACCAGAACGACTTTCTGGGACTTGTATTCCAAAATCGATGCGGATATGGTCGATGATTCTGAAATGACTGAAGAGGAGAAGAAGAAAGCTGCTGAGAAAGCCGCAAAAGATGATGATGATTCAAACGTGGTAACTTTCTAACTTTCTGCTAATTGGAGACAAGATAATGAGCGTCATGGATACCAAAGAGATTGAAGTTGAAGAAGCAACTTCTGTACAGATTGACCTGATTGAGCGTGTGTTTACTAATCCCGATAAGTATGGTTTGGTGAGTGGAACTGGAAATTATGAATTCAATTATCGGATCAAGAGCAAGACCGCTACTTCCATCACTATTGAAATAGACTATGATTATGATGACAAGTACACAGAAGGCATGGGCGATATGCTTGATGGTTTTATAGATGGCTTGAAGACAGCGGTGGTCGCAGCAAAATGACAAACTTCGCCACAGACCGGGATTGGGATGACAACAAGATGTATTCCCCTGCTTGTTCCCTAACCTGCTCCCGGTCTGTGGCACTGTTGATGATGAGAGTGGCATTTTGCTTTACGGTGGGCCGCTTATATGTTGAGGAGTAAGGAGTAAGATTTTTTTTCAAGATACCAAAATCCAAATTCATCATTCCAAAATTTTTTTCCCGGTGATATAAAATGGAAAAATCCGCCGAAGATATACTCAAAGAATCGCAGAAGACACTCGAACCAGTCTGGGGAAAAGAACAGGAAAATTCTCATCCGGCACTTGAGCCATTGGACAACTTTCCGGCGCAAGATAGTTTCTCTGGCGAAAATTTAGACACAATAACAGAAATGGCTGAATATCATAAGAAATATTATTTTGAATTGTCGATTAAAGCTAAAGACCCAATGATCAAAAAAGTCTATGACGACAAATGGCAACAGGGAAATGAGGTATGGATGAAAGCTCAATTACAAATAAGAAAAATACTGGATACAAAATTAACTTAAATTTTTTCCCGGTGATATAAAATACTATATGAAATTTTTGGATTCAATTTAACACCAATTTCCTTTGTAACTTTCCTGTCAGTATATTTCTGGCTGGTATGGTGCGGCCAAAATATGATGATGAAAGTGCCAAGGGAAGATAATCTGGCGTGGGTAACTCTAGCTTTTGGAACATTAAATCTTTGTTGGATTTGTGTTGTGGTCTGGTTCTTATCTTAAATTTTTTCCCGGTGATATAAAATGAACTTACAAGAATTGATCAAGACCTTGCCCGCGAGAATGAATGAAAATGAAACCAATTACTATTGCTGGGGTCCACATGAAGATTATATGATTGATGATAAATCTCAATGGGGCTCACGACAAATCATAGACACCTGGGAGGAATTTTCAAAAGGCTGGGTGAAAGATTCAGATATTGATTATAATGTTGTTGCTGATTACTACTTTGAACTTCATCATGAGAGTCATGAATGCGAAGATTGTGAAGGCACAACCTATAATCCAGAAACACTAAGGCTCTATAAAACATTTTATAATTATGACATGTTTGATGACAGATGGAGTTATGACATTACTCAAGATGGAGTTATGACATTACTCAAGATGAGGTTCAGGCTCTTTTTGATGGAGGAAGATTGAATGATTATATTTCTGCAAAAGGAGAAGATAATCTCACACCAGAAAAAGTAAATAAATGGTTTGAAGAAGATGCAATTTTTGGACATGACGCAATTAATCATTATATTCTAGTCAAGGCCAGAGCAGAACGCCTTGGAGTTTATGGGAGCTGCACCAAGTGTAAAGAAGAAGGCTATATTATTGATTCAGAAGAT
>JAJFLN010000049.1 GCA_021772705.1 Candidatus Cloacimonadota bacterium
CGGCATAGGCCATCATCTGAGCCACCAAGTCGGCGGCTCGACGGCTGGCATTCTTGATGTGGGTCAGGTGCTCCGGGTCCGGTTCATCGGAGAACTGCTCCCAGTCGAGGAGCGCCATGTCCGTGTTGCCCATGATGATCGCCAGGATGTTGTTGAAGTCGTGGGCGATCCCACCGGCGAGTATCTCCAGACTCTCCACGCGCTGCCTGCGTTGCAGTCGTAGCTCTTCCTCCAGCTGCGCGCAGGTCTTTTCTACCCGCCGCTGGTCCGTTACATCCCTGAGGGAAGCGAGCATCCCCGGGCTTCCCTCCCACTCCATATTCACCACGTCGAGCTCGGCGATCGTCTCGGCCTCGTCGTTGCGCAGCAATCGGAGCTCTCGGGTCTCTCCGGGGACCAAGGGGAACTCGGCTCGCTGACCGATCAGCTCGGAGGCGGGCCGGCCAATCAACTTCTCCGACGCAGGATTGAGATAGAGCACGTTGCCGTCCAGGTCCACGATCACGATGGCGTCGGTCTTCCGCGTCACCAGGACCCGAATGCTCTCCCGCCTGGACTTGACCTCCTGGACCAGGCTCTGGATGTCCCGGCGAACGGCTCTGTGACGGGCGATGGCACCGGTCAGGGTCCGGTTCAGGACGGCCCCGTTCAACTCCTTGTGGGCAAGGCACTCTTGAGCTCCCTGCTCGTAGTACTCCTCCGTGGCCGGTCCGCTGGCATCGGAGGCCAGGACAACGAAAGGAACGTCGGGACACTCGGCGACCAGGGAGCTGAAGGCTTCGCTGTCCTCAATGCCGCCTGTCACCAGATCGCAGATGACCACGTCAGGGTGTTCTCTGGCGAGGCAAGCGCGAGCGTCCTCCGGGTCCGCTGCCCGGGTCTGAGTCCAGCTCCTGTCATCGCAGGCCCGAAGCAGCCTCTCCAGCTGGGCGGCACGGCTGCCATCGGCGACGACCAGGACGCTGCGAGTCTGGAGTTGCTGTTTTTCCTGTTTGCTTACCGGTTCTGCCCGGACCGGATCTTGGCCCATGCTCTCCTCCTGGGCCTTCCCGGTCTGGAAGCCCCAGGACAGTTTAGCCGCCCAGGGGTGACTCTGTCCACTGGATCAGGCTTTCATGGGGTACGCGGGATCCGGGGACACACGACTGGACCCGAATTCCTGAGGTATCCGTGCTGCCTAGAAACCGACGGCGAATTCGGGTCCAGTCGTGTGTCCCCGGATCCCCATTCTATGAGAAGGCCCCTCCTGCGGGACTAGCTGTCGTCTGCGAGGCCCTCGGCCTCGAGCCACTCGAATAGCTGATCCACTGCTTCCGGACCGGTGTGGGTTCTCTTGGCGCCTTCATCGTAAATCCGGAAGTGGGGGATGGAACGGAAACCGAACTGCTCCACCACGGGAGCTCGCCAGTTGATGCCGATCCGGCGTCCCTTCTTGATCACACCCATGTCCACCTTGACGATGCGCAGCTCCGGGCGCTTCCTGGCCAGGGCCGTGAGCTTTGGCTCGATGGCCCGGCAGGGAGGGCAAGCGTCGCTGTAAAAGTCCACGATGGTGGTGTGGCCCTCCTGCAGGTAGTCCGCCAGGGTGATCTCGCTCCTGGAGCCATCGACGACCCGTATGTTGCCGGGATGCCCTGTCTCGTCGTCGGCAGCTCCCGTGTCGGCCAGGATGAAGCAGGGCACGGCGATCGCGGCGATGGACAGAGCGTAAAGGGCGATCTGGATTCTCTTGTTCAAGGCGTTCCTCCAAGCGGCGCAATCCCGGAAGTCATCATCCGGTGAGGGGCCGATTCAATGGTTGTTTCCCGTCCTGGGACACGCACTTAGACCCCGAGGACGGGTGAAAGTTACCATCTTTGCCTGCTGACATGACAGAACGCAGCCATCGTGACAGGAAACGCATGGCCCAGCAGTCCAGCCAGAGACGGGTCCGGTAGTTGCGGTGCAGCGCCCTGTCTCTGAGCCGCCCTCGATCCCTGTCGGACTCCAGGAGCTGCCTGCCGGTCCAGCAGACTCGCCGGATCAGGCAGCCTCCCCGGCGAATGAGCCAGAGTAGGATTGCTCCCAGTGGGCTCTGGTGGCGACGGGCGAATCGGAACCGGCTGGACAGACTCCAGGAGAGGAGCTCCGGGTTGCCCAGGGAGCTGCCGCCCTGGAAGTGAATCGCCCTCGAGGCCGGAACCTGTCTGGCCTGCCGGCCCGTGGCCGCGGCTCTGAAGAACCAGTCCGTCTCCTCCTGGTAGAGGAAGTAACCCTCGTCCAGTGGTCCGATCTCGTTTGCCACGGTACGGCGCAGCACCATCAGGGCTCCAGTGACCTGATCGCAGGAGACCTTCGAGATCGGAGCCCGATCCGGCCGGTGAGCTGACTGTCGCCATGGATTGCCGGGCCACAGCCGATGGATCAGGAAGGACTCGAGGAACTCATCCAGAAGGCCAGGAAACCTGCGTGCCGAGTTCAGGCACCGGCCGGCTCCATCCAGGAGCATGGGGCCGGCGGCGGATATCTGCTCGTCCTGGTCCACGGCGTTCACCAGCTCCAGCAGACAGCCGTCCTGAAGAACAAGATCCGCATTGGACCAGGCCAGATGTGAACCGCGAGACTGCAGAGTGCCTGCGTTGAGCGCCGCGGCGTAGCCCAGGTTCCGCTTTAGCTGTATCAGGCGAATGGGTTCCCGTCGGCGCCGGACCCGTGCCGCCGTGTCGTCCCGGGACGCTGAATCGACGACTAGCACTTCCTTGGCCAGGCCACAGCAGGCCCGGGGCAGGGAATCGAGCAAGGCGTCGATGTGGTCCGCCGAGTCGTGGGTCACGACCACAATGGACAGCAGGCGGTCAGGGCACATCGGGGATCTCCGAGAGGAGGAAGCTGGACACGGTAGGCTTGCCATCAGGATTGCGATGGTACTCGGCGTCGGCTGCGATGGTGAGCCGGGCTGTCTCGTCCGCCGGGGCAGCATCGGGGACTGTGATCAGGTATCGGCCTCGCTGCACCCGAGATGCCGACAGTCCCGAAAGTGTCCTGCCGCCCAGAGAAACGCCGTCCTGCTGCTTGCCGCCGAGCTGGACGTCGAGGGCATCGAGATCGATGGCCCGGCCCGAGCTGGCCGAGACGCTCAGCAGCAGCCGTCCGCCCTGGGCGAGACGTGTCATCTGCAGTCTCAGAGGATGAGGAAAGGCATGGACGTCTCGCAGCTTCGAGATGGGAACCGACATCAACCGGGTCCGGCCCATGCCCTGGAGCGGGTAGTCGAGGCCCCGATCTCCGCGCAGCTCGGGAAAGAGAACCGAGGGTACATCGGCGACTCGAGCCACGCCGATCACGGCGACGCCGTGGAGAGCAATGGCTTCTTCCACGTCGTCGGAGACGACGGAGGCGAGCAAGATGCCGTGGTCGCGTAGGGCCTTTCGAACCTGCTTCAGGGCCTGCTCCTCCGGCGACGGGGACTTCCCGGCAGCCTTCTTCCCGGAGGGTGGCAGCTCCAGGGGCTTGAACTGGCCCTCCATCCCGTACCTGGACGCATCGATCTCGAAGCGCATGGGGTCGGCGATGGAATCAGCCTCCAGCGGGTCGGGAAGCAGACCCGTGGTCGGGGCAGTCAGGATCTGGCTGAATCCCGCCAGGACTCGGGGAACGCCCTCGCCCGTAACGGGGTCCGTCAGCAGGGCCATTGGTATGGTGGGTTTGCCGTGAAACAGGTATTGAACGTGAAGCTCTCTCGGGTTAGCCCCCAGTTCTCTCATGCCCGTGAGCCAGTTGACGTAGGTCCTGTGAGGCAGACCGAGCCGGGCCCTCCACCAGTCGGCGCAGAGGCTGGCAGCGACGGACATGCTCTGCCGCGGCGGCTCCAATCCCTCCTCGGGGGAGTAGCGCAGCAAGGTCCTGTAGCGGCCCTGGCGATTCACGAGATCGATCCAGGCCAGGCGCGGATCCTGTGACTTGGCTGGCAGCCGGCGCCAGCCTCGGAGCAGATAGACATCGGGTAGGGTGGCGGGAGCGGTGGTGACCGGAACAGGCCGGTAGAGGGGTTCGGACTCCGGGGGGGGAGCCGGACTGGCATGCTGGCTCGTGAGCCGAGTCCGGAGCGCCGATTCCGTCTCCAGGAACAGCGGCTCCCCCTGGGCATCAACGGACGGCCAGGCCAGGACTTTGCCTGTGTCTGGCTTCACGTGGATGAGTCCCCCCACCAGATCCTGGCCGCCCTCGTCGCTGGCCGAGAGGATCGCCGGAAAGAGGAATCGTTCGATGCCCGCGTCGGTCTTGACCGGATAGGGTGCGCCGACCCGCTGAATCCGTGACAGAAACTGAAGCTCTCCCGGTGGGCCGGCATGGCTTCCTCCCGATGCGCCGGACTGAGCCGCCTTCAATGCGGAGGTGACGCTGAGAGAGAGGGCCGCCGGGTCGAGAAGCGAGACCGTCGAGGTCGACTGAGACGAGACGGGTGCCGTTGCCGTGGATGCAGTTGTGGCGACTCCGGCAGAGGTGGACGTGGGTGACGCCGGGCCAGCGGCCTGAGCCAGCAGGTCGAAGGGGCCCAGCAAACAGGCCGCCACCACTAGCAGCAATACCCATGAATTGAACGAGGGCTCTGCCCTCGAACTCCCGCCAGGGGCCATTGGCCCCTGGACCCGGATGAACAGGTCGATCTTTCGCATGTCATTCAAGTGTTCATCAGCACTCTCAGTCCCACCAATCCAATTGGGGGTTTGGAGGAGTTGGCATTGGCAGACCCGTCCCGAATCGGGGTCGCAGTCGAGATATCATCAACGCGGTCGGCACCTGTGCTCGAGTCCCGGGAGGTCTCAGGCTGCATCAGCTCTTCTTGGAGCCGCTGCTCTTCTTGCGGCCTGGAGGAAACAGGGCCTCGGAGCGCTCCACGAATCCAGCAAGCATCTTGGGCAGCATCACCTGAGTCATCTTGTCCATCACGAACTTCGGGACGAACAGACCGAAGCCAAGCTCCAGGGAGTAAGTCACTTCCGTCTCGCCGCCTCCCAGGCTCTTGAGCGTCCAGGAGCCGTTGTTTAGCTGCAACAAGTTGCTCTCCACCAGTGTCCAGGAGAGAGACTTGTTGACCTTCTGGGTCGTGGTGATCGTGTATTCGACCCGCTTCATCATGTCCAGGACGAACTGGACCTGGAATCCGGTCTTTGTCTTGTCCAGCACCTCTGATT
>JAJFLN010000481.1 GCA_021772705.1 Candidatus Cloacimonadota bacterium
CCGCTCCATTCATCCTTCGACAGGCTCAGGACGAACGGATCGGGAAAACTCGGCCATTCAGTCGTCTTGGATGCGGGCATCCATAGTGGGGCGAACGGGGGGGGGAGACTCGGCCATCAAGTCGTCCTGGACGCAAGCGCCCTTGTACCATGCGCCTTGAGCCTGTCGAGAGGCCGTCCTCGCCTTCAGGCTCCTCGACAGGCTGGGGCGAACGGGGCATCAACCCATGGGATCTTCCGAGTGGTGAATGTGCAGATGCTCGGCCAGGGCCTTGCGGCTGGTGGTCTCGTTGGCCAGGTGGTACAGGATTCGACCCAGCTGGTGGCAGAGAGCCTGGTAGATCTGATGCAGATCGGCGTAGCCGAGCTGGACCAGAATCCGCCCGAGCATCTTCCGCTCCGGCCCTTCGCTCTGAAGCTTCAGGGCCTCCTGAAGCTGTTCCTCCGTGATGATTCCCTCTGATACGAGCTGCTCGCCGATGGGATGAACATCGGCGCAGGTCGTCGGGTCGATGCCGTACTGCTTGCCCAGGGCCTTGTAGACCTTGAAGGCCGAGACGTGACCATGACGGACCAGCAACTTGCCCAGGGGAATCTCCGGGACGGCACGCTGCTCCTCCAGGACCCGTTCCAGATCTTGCGGGTCCAGATGTCCCTCCTCGACCAGAATCTCCCCGAGCCGCTTGCCTCCACGGTGACGGGCAGCCCGGACTCGTTGCTGAGACACCCTCTCCCGCAGGGGACCGGCGTCGTAGCCCAGCTCCCTCTCGAGTTCCTCCAGCTCTTCGAGAATGATCATTCCAGAGTCCAAAGATAACGCGAAATCTGCGAAAGGTCAGGTCGGACCCGGGACGAAGGCCCGACGAAGTTCCTGCAGCAGCAGCTCCAGGCCCGGACCGGACAGCTTCGCCCGGCCCCTGAGTATGCGAAACCGCTGCCGAGCCTCCCGGGGAATCGCATCCAGCAGGGAGAGCTCGTCCTTCTCCGTGGCCACCACCAGATCCGCCCTCTCGTCGTCTGCCTGTTTCAAAACGTCCTTCACGCTCTCCCGGCTGTGAACATGGTGGTCCGGGCAAGCCCTGTGAATCAGGGCAGCCGGCTCCAACTCCTCCAGAGTGGCCCGGAACCGGGCCGGATGGACCATGTTCGACAGGGCCAGAATCCTCTTTCCAGACAGGGAAGCCGGCTCCTCGGGCTCCCCCGGCTCCCCGACCCGGTGGACGCCCGTGGCGGTGAATCGGGACCGGAGGAAACTCGCCGCCGGTGCCCGGCTCTGCAGCCAGCTCTGGAGCGCCCTCTCTTCCCGGTCCGTCACGGCCTCCGTACCGGACAGCACGATGTATCGGACCTGCTCCAGCCGGGAGAGAGGCTCTCTCAGAATCCCCAGGGGAAAGGGACGATGCCAGTCCACGGGCCAGCTGGCGCTGAAGCAGACCAGATCCAGGTCCCGCTCCAGACGCCAGTATTGAAACCCGTCATCGAGCACAACGGCCTGACAGCCGAGCCGATCCGCCTCAGGGCCCGTGACGGCCCGCCGCTTACCGACGATGATGGACGCGAAGGACAGACTTCGAGCTAACAGGTTGGCCTCGTCGCCACCCAGGGCCGCATCGGGCTCCAGGCGTCCCTTCCGGCTGATGATCCGGATTGCCTGCCTGTTCGGTGAGCCATAGCCCCGGCAGAGGACAGCCGTGGACAGGCCAAGTTCCTCCGACAGAAACCGGGCCACTTCCGCCGTGACCGGCGTCTTGCCCGTGCCGCCCATGGCGAGGTTTCCCACCGAGACTGTGTAGGCCCGCAAGCGGGTTCTGGGAAACAGTCCCAACCGAAAGATCCCGTGCTTCCCAGCCCTGGCCGTGTGGAAGAGCAGGGCCAGGACTGACAGTACTGGCAGGGCAAGCAGGCGGACCCAGCCCGGTTCGAGGGTCCTCCGCCAAAGCGCTTCCAGGTCCGGTGCCACGGGCTTCAGTAACGACGGTCGATGTAATCCTGGAGGATTGCACTGTGATCGAAGGCGATCGGCTCCGGCAGTTTTGAAACCGGAAAGACGACCGCCTCCGCCGCATCGTCAGCGCCCATGGGCTGTCCGCGAGCCTTCCCGATGAATACGATAGACACGGTGTGCATCCGCCTGTCCCGGGCCGGGTCGGAATAGACGTGGAACTGACGAACGAGATCCACCTCGAGACCGGTCTCCTCCCGGGCTTCCCGGATGGCGGCGGTCTCCACCGTCTCCCCCATGTCGACGAAGCCTCCCGGCAAGGCCCACCCGGGAGGCGGGTTCCTGCGCCGGATCAGCACGACGGACCCGGGGGCGTCCTCCAGGACGATGATGACGTCAACCGTCAGGCGAGGACCTGGAGGCAGCGGCCCGTGCTGACCGCCCGGGGGGGTCATGGACGGGAGGAGTCCGTTGCCTGTAGACCCAGCTGGGAGTCCCTGGCGTCGTCCCTCATACTATTCATATCGTCGCCAGACTCAGAGGACAAGCCATCAGAGGACGCCGTATCGTTCTGATTGAAGAACCGGTTGGAGGCCTTGATGATCTCCATGGACTCCTCCGTGATCCGGTTCGTGAGCATGGAGAGGGCCTCCAGGCTGGCCAGATTCTGGGAGATGTCTTTCGAAATGGCCGTCACGTCCGTCGTTGCGTTGGATGTGTTCTTGGTCTGCTCCTGAATGGCCTGGGATATCTGTTGAGTCAGGCTCGACACGAAATCGACGCCCTTGACGACCTGATCGCTCCCTGCCTTCTGCTCTTGGGTGGCGATGTTGATCTCTTTCATGGCCGTCGTGACCTTGTGGATATTGCCAATAATGTCCTTCACGGCGGACTCGGCGACCTGGGCCTTGGCGATCTCGGACTCGATCTGGCGGCGGCCATTCTCGGAGGTCTGGACGGCGTTCTTCACCTCGTCCTGGATACCCCCGATGAGAAGGGAAATCTCCAGGGTCGCCCGTGAGGAGTCGTCGGCCAAACGCCGCACTTCCTCGGCCACCACGGCGAAGCCCTTGCCATGCTCACCGGCACGGGCGGCCTCGATGGCGGCGTTGAGAGCCAGGAGGTTCGTCTGCTTCGAGATGTTGGAGATGGTCTGAATGATGGTGCCGATCTTGCCCGACTTGTCACCCAAGTTGTTGATGACGCTCGTTAGATCGCCGATGGTGCTCGAGATCGTGTTGATGCCCCGGATCGTGTCATTCACGGTCTCGCCAGAACGCTTGGCCTTTTGAGCCGTGTCCTCCGACAGGGCCGCGACGGACATGGCGTTCTTGGCTACCTCGTGGGCGCTGGCGGCCATCTCTTCCATGGCTGAAGAGGACTCCTCAGCCGTGGCCACCAGCTCCTGGACGTTCTGGGAGATCTTGGTGACGCTCTCACTGATCTGACCCAGGGTCAGGGCCACGTTGGTCGCCTTTTCATTCTGAGTCTTCGAGGAAGTAACCAGGTTCTGGTAGCTCTTCGTCGTCTCCTTGCTGGAGTAGACCAGCAACTTGTGCGTCTGGCCCAGCTTGTTGCTGAAGAGGCGGAAGTCGTTGATGAACCCCGCCAGGTTCGACGTGAACTCCTGAAGCTCAGGCGACAGGTTCTCGGGCATCTCCTCCGGCTCCCGCTTCTTCACGAAAGCGTTGAGATACTCGACGATGCGCTCCAGGGGCTTGATGATCTTCGTGTAGAAGATGAAGCAGCCGATGAGCGTGAAAATCAGACCGAGGCCGCCTGCGAACATGGCATACTCGGTCGTCTTCGCGTAACTGAAAACCACCGTTAGCAGGAAGAGGACTGCTATGAAGATGATGGTGGTCCAGAAGTAGAGCGCTAGCCTCATTTCGTGGGCCCCTCCTGCGTCCTCGGGCCTGCGAGATTCTAGCACAGTTCGATCCAGAGTCAGAGAATTGTAGATTGAGGGTGAGATATGAACCGATACTCCATGACCAAACAGCGATTCCTGGCCTGCACTCTCGCGCTCCTCTCATGTTCCACCGGGAGCACCGCCGAGAAGCTCACCCAGCCCGAGGTCGTCGCCCGGCTGTCCTGGGGCAACGGGGCCGGCCAGGCCGGCGGGGCAGGAAGCCTGGGGGAAGGAGCGCCAACCAGCTTCCTGGAGGACGAATCGGGCCAGGTTCACCTGCTGGACGCCCTGAACTACAGGATTCTGCCCGGCCTGCAAACCGACGGAAGTCACGGAGACCCCATCCAGTTCCCGGAGCCCGTCAAGCAGTCCGGTGCCTTTCTGGTCGACTTCGCCCTCGTCAGTTCCGATCGATTCGTCGTGCTGGATCAGAGTTCGGGCCGCCTGCTGCTTCAGGAGCCTGACGGAGCCGGTTTCCGGCCCTTCGGCCGTCTGGTTCATGGCACGGAAGTGGGCCGCGGCTCTCCCGGGACCGTGACGGCCACGGACATGGCTATCGAGGCAGTGAATCACTTCGATCTCCAGGGCCGATTCCTGAAGGCTGCCCGGCAGCCGGGCTCCTCCGCCTGCTGCGATTCCGGTGGACGCTCCCTGGGAGTGGTCCTGCCCGACGAACGTCGCGCTGTGCTCACAGCTCACGACGCTGGGCCCGGAGGCCTTCAGGTTCTGGGAATCTTGAGACCCTCCTCCCGCGACGCGGCCCTGGTGGAGGCTCAGGTCATCGGAGTCGATCGGGCCGGGAGGATTCACCTGGTTCTGACGGAGGCCGCCGGCGGCTCCCCCCTGAGGAGCCGACTGTTGAGGCTGAGTCCTGACGGCAAGGTGGAGGACGAGATCCGGGTTCAGCCAACTCGGGAGAAGTTCTCCACCCTGCCCAGGTTCTACCGGGCGACCCCCTCCGGTGATGTCCTGGGATTCCGGACCACCCTGTCGGGCTACGAACTGCTCCGCTACCGGCATGGCAAATAGTTCAAACTCCAGGCAAACATCAGCCTAGTACTCCCTGTCCAGCGCCATGACAACCGAGCGCTGAACCCGGGAGGAACCAGCCATGAACAGAGCCACCTATCGAGTTTCCATCGCACTGACCGCCTTCGCCTGGATGCTGTCGGGCTCCGCCTTCGCCCAGGAGCCCTTGGCTATCTACAGGACCTCCCAGAACCTGGGAGGCAGTTACCGGGACATGGGGACCACCGTCGCCCAGATCAACACGGTGAAGAAGATCCCCATCCTCAACCTGGATGCCCAGCAGCGAGCCGCTCGATTTTCGGACTACGGTTCGGCAATCAAGAACGGCAAGTACCAGCAGGCCGCCAGCAGCGTGGGCCAGGACTTCGGAAGCGGGCTGGTGAGGGACGTCTCCACCATCTTCCTCACCGATGTCCTGACCCGTGTCGCCAGGGGCGAAGAGATGAACACCGCCGTGGCGTCCTCGGTGAAGGGCATGTCCAGCAAGGAGTTCCTGCTGGGGAACATCGCCGGAGGCACGACAGGTGCCGCACTGGGAAGCATGATTTCGGTCCCCATGCTGCCTGGCCTGGCCGGCAGTATGGCCGGGACAATGCCGATGCTGGCCGGAGCCATGCTCGGCACCCGGGTCAGCGTCAACCTGATCAACGGTCGAAAGCCCCTGGCGGGAATCGACCCGCTGGTGTTCATCGGTCAGGCCTTGGGCAGCTCGGCGGGGATGGTCCTGGGCGGCCTGGTGCCCGTCCCGACCCTGGGCCCCATCGTTGGAGGCACCATGGGTGGCACAGCCGGCGTCCAGGCCGCCGAGTGGCTCAAGGAGAAGGCTTCCCACATCAATCCGAAAGCCGAAGCCATGGGCATCGCGGACATGACAGCTGACGACGCCGGCTCCAAGAGCAACGGCGCGTCCCTGGCCGGGAGCGACCGGGCCGGTCCTGCAGCACCGGGCCAGACCTCGCCCGAGGAGACATCCCAGGGGGAAGATCCCCATCGACTGGACCTGGCCTCCCTCCGGTCCCGCAGCGATTCACTCTACCGGGCCTATGTGGACTCTTCCCGGGGCGGCGATCTGGCGGCAGCCACGTCGAATCTGACCGCCTATGCCCGAGTCCAGGGTGAGCTGGCAACTCGAAAATGATCCGATGAGGCGTCAACCACCTGTGGGTCTCGCTTCCCATAGTAGAATCGGTAGCGCCCATGCCGTTGCCGACCACCGCTGAAGACGCCGAAGCCGTCGCCGCCTGTCTCGATGGGGACCCGGAGGCCTATTCAGTCCTCCTCTCCCGATACGAGACCGGGGTGTACAACCTGGTTCTGAGGATGGTCAGAAACCGGGCCGATGCCCAGGACATCACCCAGGAGGTCTTTCTAAATGTCTACACCCACCTGGGGGACTACGATTCGAGTCGCAGCTTCGCCGCCTGGGTCATGGGCATCGCCAGGAACCAGGCCCTCTATCGGCTCCGGGGCCTAAAGAAGCGGGAGACCTCCTCCGAGACCCTGGAAGATCGCCCTCTGCCGTCGATCCAGGGCAACACGGAACAACAAGCCGAGCTCCGGGAGCTGGAGCGAGAGACCCTCAAGTGCCTCGACTCGCTCCCCGAAAAGTACCGGACCGTTCTGGTCATGCGCCATCTGCTGGAGCAGACCTATCAGGAGATCTCGGAGGCCCTCTCCATGAACCTGGGCACGGTGAAGACCAACATTCACCTGGGCAGGAAGATGATGAGGGACAAGCTGCAGCGCCTGACTCTGATGCCATGACCGGGAGCCAGATCGGCGGACGGACCGGACCCAAGAGATATTGAAAACATCCCGGGCGGTGGAGCATAGGAGAGTGTGAACGGACCGGACCCAAGAGATATTGAAAACATCCCGGGCGGTGGAGCATAGGAGAGTGTGAGAGGAAGGAATCCCATGAACTGTGCCAAGATTCATGCACTCATCGAACAAGTTGCGACCCCTGGTTTGAAGGAGCAGGACCGGGCGGCGCTGGAAGCACAC
>JAJFLN010000482.1 GCA_021772705.1 Candidatus Cloacimonadota bacterium
AGCAATGCGTCCTATGCCGGAGACGGTTCCATCGCCACGGCCATCGGTCTGGACAAGCCCCAGGGCGTGGCCCTGGATCCGGCAGGATTCGTCGTCGTGGCCCTCACACGAGACCACAGGGTCATCCGGGTGTCCCCATCGGGCGACGGGCCCGGTGCCGGGGACGTGCCCGTGTCAGGTCCCTTTGTCCTCTCCTGGCCTGCAACGAACGATGTCACGGGCAGCGGAGTGGCCCACTTCGAGGTCCTGCGAGACAGCAGCTACGTGACCCGCTTGACCAGTACGGCTCTGGAGTACCGGGAGACGGCGACCCTCACGGACGCGAGCTACACCTACCAGATCCGACCCGTGGACCAGGTGGGCAACGTCCAGCAGACGGGCAACGACACGATCCAGGTCGTGGTGGACAGGACGGCGCCGCCGCCGGTGACAGTCCTCAACGTGGAGAAGCCCCCCGTCGTGGACGTGGCGGCCACCCAGATGACCAGCCAGACCTTCGATCTGACCTGGACGACGGTCTCCGAGAGCTCTCCCGGGGCCGGAGTGGCTGGTTATCGGGTGCTGCGAGACGGAGCTCAGATCGGTACCCAGACCGCGGGCTCCACCTTCGAGGAAGTCGCCGCCGGCGTGACCGACGGTACTCACCTCTACGAGGTCCGGGCCGTTGACCTGGCCGGCAATGTGCAAACGTCGGGCAACACTACCCAGACCGTGCTGATCGACGACGAGGCTCCGACAGCTCCTGGCAGCGTCACGGCCGTCACGACGGTCACGGCCCTGGATGCGACGCCGGCCACGAGCAGCGTACCGAGGATCACCTGGGCCACATCGTCGGACTTCGGCACTTCCCCGGACCGGGCGGGTCTGTTGAACTACCGGGTTTACCGGTCCACCAACGGCTCGAAGGGTACAACGCTGATCACCGTGGCCCTGACGCCGCTGCAACTGGATGATGGCACGGCGTCCGCCGACGCCGACTACACCTACACCCTGACCTCCTTCGACAAGATCGGTAACGAGTCCTCCGACAGCAGCCCGGTCACGATCCGGGTGGACACGAAGGATCCGAATTCCGTCACTTTCGTCTCAGGACCCTTCGCCACCAACAGCGACTTCTCCATCACCTGGGGTCAACCGGTACCTCAGGACGTGTCACCCACTTCTGGAATGGCGGGCCACGACGTGATCGAGTTCAAGTCCGGCGGCGGAAGCCGGATCTTCAGGGCGCTGGGTGACGACAGCTCGGAGGACATCACCATCCCGGCAGACGACGGCAGCTACGAGTACACCGTTCTTCCCAGGGACGTGGCCGGGAACAGGCAGTCCGCGAGTCCGACGGCGACGGTGATCATCGACCGGGTCGATCCGCCGAATGTCACCGTTTCGGCCGTGACCACCGTGGTGGCTCTCGACGGAACGGCTCTGACAAGCTCCACGCCGGTCATCACCTGGACCACCGGTACTGACATTGGCCTGGCGGGACTGCAGGACTACACCCTGACCCGAAGTCCTGCCTTTGGCGAGCTTCCGTTGGCGCGGGTCACGGCTGTTGGAGAGCCCCAGATACTGACCGATACGATTCCACTGGATGAGCAGTACATCTACAAGGTGGTCGCCCAGGACAGGGCCGGTAACAGCGCCGACGGAACCACGGCGACGACGGCTATCCGGGTGGACCGGACAGGGCCGCAGATCGTCAGCGTCGAGTACGACAAGACCCGCAAGAACTACACCTTGGGTGAGACTGTCACGCTGACGGTCACATTCAACGAGGATATGCATGCCGTCCCGCGGCTGGTGGTCAGCGGCGGGACTCTGGGCGGGGCTTCCGTGACGGGTCAGTCCATGACCACGGGAGCCACACCGGCCCAGTACGTCTTCACTTCCCTGGCGGTGGAGGCCGGTGACGCCGACGGAGAGCGGACGATCTCTCTCATTGCTGCCGACCGTGTGGGGAACGAGTTCACCGGATCGATCCCCGATGCGACGTTCACGGTGGACAAGACGGCGCCGCAGGTTCTGTCCGTCGTCTACAACAAGGCGATTCGAAACTACAAGGCTGAGAACTTCCTGGTCACGGTCACCTTCAGCGAGGACATCACCCCCTCGGCGCCGGCGATCGACATTTCCGGCGGAGACGGCGACGGCTCGAACGTGGTGGCCGTCACGGCCATGACTCTCGCCAGCACCCGGACGGTCTGGACCTACACCCGGACCGTGGTGGGCGGCGGTGTCGACGATGGGACCTTCACCATCGGACTTGCCGGTCAGGACGCGGCTGGCAACGACCTCAGCGGCGGCGTTCCGAGCCGGACATTCAAGGTGGACACCGTTGCGCCGACGGCTCCGATCCTGACGTTCAGCAGGGGCCCGGGCTTCATCAAGGGCGGGGCTCTGACAGTGACGGCCGACTTCTCGGAGGACTTGACGGAGAGTACTTCGCCCGTGCTGGCGTTCAGCGGCGCCGGCAGCGGATTCTTCGGCTCCATCACCACGACTCGGGTGACGAGCCGGCAGTACACCTACGACATGACCGTGAGCGGTACGACGGCCCAGGGCGGCGCCGCCTACACGGCGACGATCGACAAGTCGACCGTGGTGGATGTAGCGGGCAACACCCAGACCGCCGACGACGCGACCCAGTCTGGCGTGGTGGACACCGTGGCTCCCGTGGCGCCGGTCTTCGAGTTCAGCGAAGGCCCAGACTTCATCAACGGCGGTTCCCTGACGGTGACGCTGACGTTCACGGAGGAGCTGTCGGGATCGGTGACGCCGACGCTTGCCTTCACGGGGGTGACGGGTGGCCGCATCTCGCCGTCGAGTCCGGCGGCGAGCCGTACGAGCGACAGTGTGTTCGTGTTCACCACCACCGTGGACGGCGGCGACACGGCCGACGAGAGTTACACGGCGACCGTGGCGAAGGCCAGCGTGGAGGACCCGAGCGGCAACGTGATGGCCGCCGACGCGACGCGGGGCGGCGAGGTGGACACCCGGCTGCCGGTGGCGCCGGCGCTGGAGTTCAGCGAGGGTCCGGAGTTCATCAACGGCGGTGCGCTGACGGTGACGGCCCGGTTCAGCGAGGACCTGTCGATATCGACGACGCCGGAGCTGAGCTTCGAGGGCGACGGCGCGCCGGAATTCGGGACCAACAGTGTCACCCGCGTCTCGAACCGGACGTTCACCTACGACATGACCGTGAGCGGAACAACGGCCCAGGATGGCGATGCCTACACGGCGCGGATCGCCAAGGCGACGGTGGTGGATTCGGCGCTGAACACCCAGTTGGTTGCCGACGCGACGCAGTCTGGCGTGGTGGACACGGTCGCGCCGGTGGCGCCGACGCTGGAGTTCAGTGAGGGTCCGGAGTTCATCAACGGAGGAGCCCTGACAGTGACGGCCCGGTTCAGCGAGGACCTGATCTTGAGTACGACGCCTGCTTTGACCTTCGAGGGTGCTGGAGCGCCGGAGTTCGGGACCAACAGCGTGACGCGAGTTTCGAACCGGACGTTCACCTATGACATGACCGTGAGTGGAACGACGGCCCAAGGTGGCGATGCCTACACGGCGAGGATCGCGAAGACGACGGTTGTGGATCTGTCGAGCAATACGCAGACGGCTGCCGACGCGACCCAGTCGGGTGTGGTGGACACCGTGAAGCCTGTGGCGCCGGTCTTCGAGTTCAGCGAAGGTCCGGACTTCATCAACGGCGGTTCCTTGACAGTGACGCTGACGTTCACGGAGGAGTTGTCGGGATCGGTGACGCCGACGCTGGTCTTCACGGGAGTGACCGGCAGCCGCATCTCGCCATCGAGTCCGGCGGCGAGCCGTACGAGCGACAGCGTGTTCGTGTTCACCACGACGGTTGACGGCATCGATGCCGCCGACGAGATCTACCTGGCGACAGTGGCCAGTGCGAGCGTGGAGGACCCGAGCGGCAACGTGATGGCCTTTGATGCGACGCAGGGCGGG
>JAJFLN010000483.1 GCA_021772705.1 Candidatus Cloacimonadota bacterium
CCTGGACCCCGATGAACAGGTCAAGCTTTCGTATGTCATTCAAGTGTTCAGCACTCTCAGTCCCACCAGTCCAATTGGGGGTTTGGGGGAGCTGGCTCCCCAACAGGGTGTGGGGCAGAGCCCCACTACAACAAAATCCGTCTTATCTCAGCGGTATTGCCCCTAGCACCCCCTTCGTCGTTCATACCAGACCCGGCATCGCGAGCCAGAACAGTTACCTGATACGCCGTCCTCGGAACACCATCACCTGCTCTTTTTCAGAGTCGATGACACAGACATCCTGGACTTGATCTCCCGTCACGTCGCCGATGACAACCTGCGCCGACGACAGGTTTCCGGTCACTCTGAGCGGAAGATCGAAAGTACCATCTCCAAGTCCTGGAAGAATGACTAGCTGTCCGTCTCTAGCAGTGTCAGGGTCGGCAGCTCTGACCGGAATGACCAGATCCGGGCTGCCTCCCGCCCCCAGATCGGCCACGACAGGATTGCCGGCCAGGGCATCGCTGAAGACAGTGACAAAGGGTGCGAAAGTGCCGGCTCCAGTGGCCAGCCCAACCACGATCTCCGTGCCTTCCCGGGCGATCAGATCTAGCTTGCCATCACCATTCAGATCGGCAGAGATTACTGTCTCGAACTCAGCGGTCAAGGTCCTGACGGTCTGAACAACGCTGGGTCTACCCAGGGCGAGGTTACCCGTCCCATCGCCCTCGTACACGCGGATCTCCCGGAAACCGCTCACAGGGTTGCGAACCAGCGCAGCCAGGTCGAGATTCCCATCTCCAGTCAGTTCAGCCAGGAGCGGACGCTGCAAGATCTGCAGAGGGGAACTGGTGACCACCGGGCCCTGTTCCGAGAAGGTGCCGTCTCCATTGGAAATCTGAATGTAGGTCGTGGCAAAGACCCCAAACCGTGCGTTGTTCAGCCCGCTCGACGCAACGATATCGTCCCATCCGTCGCTGTTCAGGTCTCCCACCGTATGGCTGACGAGTACCTGAGGTATGTCGGGCGCGGGAAACAGAGTCAGACTTCCCTTGCCGTCTCCAAGCAGAGGTACCACGACAGGACGGAGGAGCGGTGAACCCTGAGTGCCCAATCCTGGACTGACCTTAACGCTCAGATCCTTGTTGCCATCGCCGTTGAAGTCCCCGGATCGAAGAAGTTTCACGGACCCGGCGGGCAGCGATCCGGGTTGACCTATGTCCTCGACAGTCACGACCATCGGGCTCCCGAAAGCCCCGGTTTCGTTCGCCAGGTACACGGCCAGGTTCGTTGTCGCACTCTGATGGGCCACTGCCAGATCGTCACGGCCGTCGTTGTTCAGATCAACCGCCAGCAAATCATTTGCGGGTGCCAGCAGGTCGATCACGGAAGGTATGGGGTCAATCTCGAGCTCATGACCCACCTCGAGAGTCAGCTGCCGAGTTGTCGTCGACATCCGTGCGTCGGAAACCTGGACCACGATCACAGCAGTGGTGGTCTGAACGGCCGTTCCGCTCAGGCGCCCCGCCGCCGACAGACCGATGCCTGTTGGCAGAACTCCGGCAGTCACGGAGTATGTGTATGGCCGCTGTCCCCCTACGACAGACAGGCTGCTGAGGTAGGGAATCCCAACAGATGCAGCGGTCAATTCACGAGTTACCAGTGATATCGGCTCCGAGGACTGGTTCACCTCTCGAACGAGCAAGGGCACGCTGAACGCCGTGCTCGTCCCGGTCGAGTCCGACACGCTCGCCTCAAGGGCGAACAGCCCCGGTGCTGAGGGAGCCCCAGAGAGCTTGCCAGAAGCCGAAAGGGTGAGGGATGGAACCGGTTTCACCAGAGAACCGGGGCCGAAACTATAGGACGGCTGACCTCCCCTTGCCTCGAACTGGTGCGCCACCGAAACTCCCACCACCGCTTCGGGCAGAGGTTTTCGAACGAGACCGATGCTCACCGGAGCGGATGCCAGATGAAGACGTGCGACACTGCTCCTGGACGGGAAGAGACCCCCAAGACCGAGGACCTGCGACCCGTCGGGCGACACCGCCGTGCGATTACGGGACTGACTGACCGTGCCGCCGAATCCCTCGACGATCCTGACGTCGAGGGACGAGGTATCGACGAGAAACACAGACTTGCCCGCACCGGGGAAGACAATCGCCGTCCGGCCATCGGGAGTGATGTCGACGAGCGCGGCGAGTCCGCCCAAGGGGAGGCTGATCCGCCGAACGCGCTGGTCTACCACATCCACGATAGCCAGTTCGTTGCTGCCTGCCGATGGAACTGCGGCGACCTTGCCGTCTAGGCTCAAGGCAAATCTCTCGGCCCGTTGACCCACGAGCAGAGACTCAACGATTCCCGTTCGCAGGTTAAGCAAGAACAGATGGCTGCCCGATCTGGCGCTCAACATGACCTCTTCTCCCCCCGGAAGCACTCTCGCAAACACAGCTCCGGTTGGCAACACGAAAGTGATCCTGTTGCCTGTAGCCAAATCGATCACCACGGCGAGGTTACTCTCCCTCTCGCCGGCAACGACGATTCGCCGTGAGTCGGGTAGCATGGCCAGGGACCGGCCGTCACCCACGTCGGCAATGCTGAACGACTTCGTGGTCAGACTCGACAGATCGAGACTGACCACCTTGTTTGACGATCGCGAAACCGCCATCCTGCCGTCGGGGGTGAACTCCACCGCCTGAGTGCGAACACCCGTCTCGACAGTCTTGATCGCCTTCAGGGTTGTCAGATCTATGAGATGCATCTGCCCCTGAGTGTTGGAGATTTCGCCCACGAGGGCGAAACGACCGTCAAATGACACATCCACCGCGAATGGCAGTTTTCCAAAGACTAGCGGCGGCGGCAACGGCGCGCTGCGTGTAGCGCCCGTTTCCAGATCAACGACCGTGATCGACTCCGTGAAGAAACCATTGATAACCACGGCGTTCTTGCCATCCGGCGTGATAACCACTTCAGCGGCAATGGGATCCACCGTCGTCAGCACGAAGGACGTTGCAGCTGACACCGCGTCCCGCTGGACTGGCCCCGAGAAGTCGCCCCCCGGCTCCGACTGCTGTGCATTGCCCGGCGGCCACATCAGCAACCCCGGCTTCGCCGCCACGATCGGGTTGGCCACGAAGAGATTGACGAAGAACACCTGCTCTCGCGCCTTGCCGTCCCGGGCCCGGATGGCCAGCAACAAGGCATTCGATCCGGAGCTCGTCGTCGGCGTTCCGGCCAGCATTCCCGTGCTCGACAAAGTAATGCCCGGAATGCCGCCCAGGACATCGGCTGGCCGGCCGTCGTTGCGGACCTGTGTGACCTGCACCAGGTCATAGGCGAAAGGCGCCACGCCTCGAGACTCGATCTGAAAGCTGTAGGGCTGTCCCACGATGGCGTCGATGAGGCGGTTGGGGGCCAGCACCTGGAACGGCTCGATGGCGATCGGGAACGGGCGCGTGTCGACGGCTCCTGCAGAGTCCTTCACGCTGATACTCACCACCGTATTGACCTTCTCCAGAGGAATTCCGAAGATCATGCCGGCTGCGGACAGGGAAAGCCCCCCTGGCAGCGACGACCCGGACGCAAGAGACCAGGTGAAGGGTCCCGTCCCACCGAAGGAGGTCATCTGGACTTCGTAGGCCGTACCGGCGAAGCCCCGGGGCAGACCGGAGGACATGGCGATCGTCAAGGCCACGGGAATGCCCTCCGAGTCGAGCCGGCCCAGCAGGTTCAGGGCCAGGCGGCGCGCATCCCTGACGGGTTCGGGCCCATCGCCGACAGCCTTTCTCAGGGACGCCTCCAGGTTCGCGATCAGACGGTTGTCGACTACATCCTGTTTCCCCGCCTCGCTTCCAAACACGGCGAAGAGGATCTCGCCGATGCGCTGGTGAGCACGCTGAGCGAATGGCGACCCCGGAAAATCGGACACCACTGCCTGATACTCGCCGATGGCCCCATCCGGGTCCTGATTGTTGCGACGCACTTCTCCCAGCTGAAACCGGGCCAGGTCACCCACCGGAACCGGCAAGCCTCGGGCGACCAGAGCCTCGAGGCACTTCGTGGCTTCCGGCAGATCCTTGTCGACGAGGGCCAGGGTGAGACAGCGGCCCAGTTCGGCGCGAGCCGCCAGATCCGCGTCGGTGTTTTCCTGGCTTTCGAGGCTGCGGCGCACGACGATGACAAGCTCGGCCAGGCTGATGAAGCCCACCGGCGGACCGCTGAACCCGCCAACCTGGGGCCGAGCCGCCTCGGATCCCAGGGGGGACGACGCCGTGCCCAGAGCGCCTGCCTTGATGAAAGCGTCAATGGCGCCCTTCGAGTTGCTCTCCTGAACGAAGGCCAGGCCGGTCTGAATCCAGGCGCTGTCGATCTCGATCGGGTTCTGCGATCCGGTGATCACCTTTGCAAACTCCGTCCGGGCCTCCGGGAACCGCTGAGCCCGGAACAGAGCGTCGCCAAGCTCCTTGCGGGCCTCCAGGCGGCGATCGGCGGGCAACACCGTGTCATCAGCAGCGTCCCGGAACGCCTCGATGGCCCTCAAGTTTGCCAGAAACTCTCCCGCCGCCGTGGGATCGATAAACCCCTGGGTCCCTCCGTCGACACTGTTGAACTGCGCCACGTAGGCCCTGCCCAGGGCGAGCTTCGCGTCGGGAAGCCGGTCACCGCCAGCGGCGATCGCCTGACTGAAGGCTTCCATGGACCTCTGAAAATCGTTCTTCGCGAGAAATACGCCCCCGATGCCCATGTAGGCATCGTCGACGAAGGCGCTCGACGGAAACTCCGCCACCAGCCGCCGATACAGCACGAGGGCCTCATCCAGTTCACCCCGGGCACGATCAACGTCGCCGAACTGGAGCAGGTCGCGTGCCGACAGGAGACCGTTGGTCGTGACTCCCGTGGAAACCACTGTGCCTGCCCCACCACCGCCGCACCCGGCGATGGCGGACAGTAGAACCACGGCCAGCACCCCGAGGAGTGGGCGACCGAGCCCAAGACTGACGCCTTCCCCGCTTCTGATCAGCTGAATCGCCCTCCCTGGCTCATGGCAACAGAAAACGTCTTCCACCTGCTCCATCACTGCCCACCCGGTCGCTCATCAGCTTCCGCTGCCGGGGCCACCCCTGCTATTTCTATCGCCTCCCGGGAGCAGCTCACACTCCGGCTCAGTCTGACCGAACCAGACCGAAGCTGTCAAGGAGCGGCTCGGCTCAGGGGTGCATGTCACCCAGGGGGTCCCCTCCTCCGTTCGCCCCACTATGGATGCCCGCATCCTGGACGACTGAATGGCCGAGTTTTCCCGATCCGTTCGTCATACTATGGATGCCCGCATCCATAGTGGGGCGAACGGATCCGGAATAGGCCAGGGGACCCCCTACGGGACATGCACCCCTCGGCTCAGGGTGCATGTCCCGCAGGGGGCAGCCAACATTGGGGATCACGGAACTCACGGAGAACAGCGTAACTCCCCTGGTTTCTCCTAGAGTTCCCCACCGATCAGGTCGTCGATCTCGCCCGACCAGTGCTGGGTGACGCGGGTCATGAACTCTCGAGCTTCCTTCGTCTTCAGCCCGTGCTGCTTCACCAGTAGCTCGGTTGCCCTCTTCCGGACCGTTCTGTAAATCCGGTCGAGCTTGCGACTGACCCGGCTCGGATGGACTCCGTGAAGGTCCGCGATGTCCTTCTGCCTGGCCCCGTCCACGTGATGCAGCTTGAGGAGGGTGAGATCCCTTGGCGACAGCGCCTGAAACGCCGCCGGCAAGACCGAGTGGATGTACCGGTCCCGCTCAGCATGGAGAACCTCTTCCTCAGGCCCCGTCAGGACCGTGGAGCCGTTGCCCCGGGACATCGCCTCCGTGAAGGAGCTCTTCGCCGAATACCGGAGACGAGTGGCCGATGACTTCGAGGTCGGACTTCGCATTCCCTACTTGGGACTGAAGGAGGCCCGTCCCACCCAGATCAACACTCTGGCAGGGGCTCCGTTCTTCTTCACCACCGAGGATGTTCGGAACGAGAACAGCCTGGGTGACTTGACGTTCCTCGTTGCCCGGGCGTGGAACCGGCCCGGCCTGAGCCGGCGCCTGGGCTTGGAGATCGAGGCCGCTACCGCTCGCGGCTCGATCCCGGATACCCACCCGCACCGGCGGCCATCTGCCCCTGTCTTCGCTGGCCCGGATCGAGGAGACCGAAGGTCTGGCCACCATCAACCGTCAGTGGGGTCGCCGGGTCATCCGAGTCCAGTGCAACGTGGCCGGTCGCGACCTTGCCTCATTCGTGTCCGAAGCCCGTCGACGAGTGGAGGCGAAGGTGGAGTTGTGGGCTATGTCCTGGACTTCCTGCCCATGGCCCTGGCCACCGGTGTCGGCGCCGAGGTCCAGCGGCCCCTGGCCACGGTGGTCATTGGAGGCATCACTACCTGCACGCTTCTGACTCTCTTCGTGCTGCCGATCCTCTACGAGATGATCGGAGGACACGATACGAAACTCTGAGATCACCGGGGCGCATCATTCTGGCCTGCTCGGGCCCCGTCAAGAGTATCCTGCTGCCGTGACGGGGCCAGCTCGAAGTGCTGCGATGTGAGGGCGTCCTTCGTGGCCTCGGTGACGGCGGGGAAGACCCGGCCGTGCAGATCCGGATCGCGATCCAGGAGGGCCAGGAGTTCCTTGATGTTCACGGGATGGGGAGGGGTGGAGCCGCTGCCGTAGGGATCTCGGCGCATCGCGGCGAGAATCTTGGGATAGAGGTCCCCTCCGTCCTTCTCGAAGGCTCGATCCAGCTCCAGGAGCAGATGGGCAACGACCCCCTCGGTCCTCATCAAGTCCTCGGCGGATCGCGTCTTGAGCTTGCCCCAGGTCCGCCCTCCCTCCGACACCGCTTCGGCGACTGCCGTCTCGTCTGCGCCGGATTCTCGAAGCTCCTGGGCCTTCACGGCACCTCTGAACAGGGCACCAAGTTCCCGGCGTCCCTCCTCCGGAGTCTTCGCTTCGTCCCTGATGTTGGCGATAGCTTCCGGGTGGTTGGCCTCGAAGGCCAGAAACGACTCCCGCAGCTTTGCCGCATCCACCCTCGGGCTGCCGCGGTGAGCCATGAGCCCGGCGATACGGTCCCGGAACTCCTCCAGAACCGGTGGCCTCGAGCCCCATCGCAACCGCCTTTGCAGTGTCCGTTCCACTCCGTCCAGGGCCGCTTCGGACATGTACCGCGTGCGGGATGCGGTCCGGCGTATCCGGGCCCAGTACGCCAGCAGGAGATGACGGTAGGCCTCCCGATTGTTCTTCTGCATGAGTTCCCAGCGGTTCGGAGGAGAGGGCTCGGCTTCGCTGTCCCTGTGACGGTAGGCCGTATACTGAGCGAACCCCTCGATAAACGCCGAGATCGGATTGGTCCTCAGAACCGGCGAATGGATTCCCATGGCTTCCCGATACCCCTTCGGCTTGATGGGCGATACGGCGTGATGGATGGCGTGGCCGAGTTCGTGCTTCAGCATCGCCGCGAGGACCGGTCCCCTACGGCGAGTCAGGAGCCGCGCAGGGATGGCGATGCTCCGCACCGGCTCCTGAATGGACAGAGAGGTTCCATCGAGCATCGCTGCTCTGAACCGTCTCGGCGTCCGCTTCCGTCGGCCGGCAACAGGGACACGGAGGCTCATCTGGGCGACAGTGAACCCCGGATCGTCTGGAAGGAAGACATGAAGATCCGGCGATGCCGCCACGGCGCCATACCGGGCCAGTACACGGGTCAATCCCGGGCTGAATGCGACCTCGCTCAGGCGGCCGAGTGCGGCGGAATCAGCGGCGACCTGTTCGATCCGAAGGTCCGGCTCTCGGCCCGACACGAGGAAGAACCGCATGGCGACCCCAGCCGTCCTGGGGCCCTCGATGCCGACGTTGGAGGTTCGCAGGCGCAGGTTGCGGGCCACTTCGGCGGCCATCCTCCGGAGGTTGACGTCACGCCCCCCGTCGAGCGGATCCGAGGAGGCCCCTCCCGCTCCCGGCTCCGGCGACGGCTCTCGCGACGCTGGCTGCCCCGAGAGCAAGGAACCGGAGCCCAGGAAGATGAACACGGCCATCCACCATGGCAAGATATTCCCGAGAGAGACCACATTTGGATACTACTACGGACTGGACCAAGACCGCCTGAAGACGGAGGGGGTCCAGTGTGCCGGCCAGGGTGTCCCGGAGGCTCCCGGCCGACGGTGACGGGGGAGGCCGGCTACAACTTGGCGGCCCGATCCTGGTTTCCGAACAACGGATCGCCGATCAGCCGTCCCACGTCGGCCAGGTTACGGTGATAGCTGGCCAGGAATTCGATCCTCCAGAAACGGGCCTCCGCCAGGCGTCGCTGGGCGTCCAGCAGATCCAGGTAAGTGAACTTGCCACCCCGGTAGCCAGCCTCGATGGCCTTCAGGACCTGCCTGGCTGCTGGAAGGACCCGGCCCGTCAGCCGGGTCAGCGCCTGTTCGGCGGCTTCCAGTGCCGCCTGGGAGGCTACGAGGTCAGCTAGCAATCGAACCCGAGGGGCCGCGACCTCATCGTCCAGCTGACGCAGCCGGGCCTTCGCTTCGGCGACGCTGCCCTGGTTGCGATTGCGGCTGGCCAGTGGCAACGAGACTCCGACCACGAAGGTCGTTGCGTCAGAGGATAGGAAGTTCAAACTGCGGGTTCTGTCGACGGGTGGGACGTCGGGGCCTGGCGGGGCGTTCCTCGGAGAGGCACGAGGTGGTTGGAGGGCGAGGGAAGTAGAGAGGAGGCCGACGTGAGTCGGATTTTCGTGGCTGGCAGGCCGTTGGGGGCAGGGCGAATCCTCCCTGAGGCGGGCTTCAGGCTGCCCGGGTTGTCGTGAAGAGGTCCTTAGTGTCCCGCCTCGGGGATGGGTGAAACCCCTCGCCTTTAGGCGAAGCCTTCAGGAGGCTTGCAGCCCCCCATGGCAGGAAGCGCAGAAGGTGGCTCATCTGCAAGCCCGGTCTTCCCCGGCAGATCGCTGAAGCTACTCGAGAAGCATGGCAGTTCCCGCACGAGAGCTGTTGGCGTCGAGCCGAGTGCTGCAGACGACAAGAATAGAAGCGACGAAGGGATACGTGAGAGGCAGTCTGCATCGCCGGCTCGCTTCAGGCGACTTCAGTCGCCAGCCGAACCCACCGCCTTCAGGCGGTGGTGGTTCAGTGGAAGTCCCGGCTTCCGCCGGTCTTGGGCTTCGCCGCGAGGCGAGGGGGCCAGAGGTCGCGGACGATCAGGTGCGTCACGCCTTGTTCGACTTGCAGCGTCCCCGTGGTCCCCAGGAATGACGCGGTCTTGGCCAGGATCTGGTAGCGATCGAAGACGCGTTGCCAGAGGACCAGATTGACGAAACCCGTCTCGTCTTCCAGAGTCATGAACGTGACGCCGCCGGCCGTGCCGGGCCGTTGACGGCAGATCACAATCCCGGCGTAACGGACTCGAGTGCCGTCGGGCATGGCCGATACCTGGCTGGCGCTGGGGAGCTTCATGGCCGACAGCCGGTCTCGGAAGGGCTCCAGGGGATGGCCTTGGGAACTGAGCCCCGTGGCGTTGTAGTCCCATGCGATGGACTCGAAGGACTCCAGGGGAGCGAAGCGAGGCTGCTCCTCTCCGCTTCGATCCAGGTCGAGGGTCTCCTGCGAGGCGGTAGCCAGGCCCGATACCTCCCAGAGAGCGCTCCGGCGCTCCGGTTTCAGGGGCCCCAGGGCCCCGGCCTCCGCCAGGGAGTGGAGCGCTCCCGCATCGAGGCCGGACCGCCGCATCAGGTCCTTCAGAGAGTCGAACGGTCTTTCGAGTCGAGCCTGCTCCAGCGGTTTCCAGTGCTTCGACTCCGAGAGGCTCCTCACGTAGCGAAGGCCCATCCGGACGGCGAACCGCCGAGGTGCCGCGGCCGGCTCGAGAGTGCAGTGCCACTGGCTGCGGGTCACGTCGGTGGGGAGGGTCTCGACGCCGTGCCGCCGGGCGTCCTCGACGATGGTTGCCGGAGAGTAGAACCCCATGGGCTGGGCGTTGAGGAGGGAGCAGGTGAAGACGTCGGGATAGTGGCACTTCATCCAGGCCGTGGCGTAGGCGATGAGAGCGAAGCTGGCGGCGTGGCTCTCGGGAAAGCCGTAGTCGCTGAACCCCCGGATTTGCTCGAAGACCCGGTCGGCGAACTCGGCGGTGATGCCCTTGGAGATCATCCGGGAGACCAGCCGCTCCCGGTGTCGATCGAGCCGGCCCGACTGGCGCCAGGCGGCCATGTCCCGCCGGAGTTGATCCGCCTCACCGGGAGTGTAGTCGGCGGCCACCACGGCGAGGCGCATCACCTGCTCCTGGAAGAGGGGGACCCCCAGGGTCTTGGACAGGACCGGCTCCAGGCTGGGATGGGGATAGGTGACCTCCTCCTCCCCGTTGCGGCGCCTCAGGTAGGGGTGGACCATCCCTCCCGTGATCGGGCCGGGCCGGACGATGCTCACCTCGATCACCAGGTCATAGTAATGCCGCGGCCGCAGCCGAGGCAGCATGGCCATCTGGGCCCGGCTCTCGATCTGGAAGACCCCTACCGTGTCGCCCCGGCAGATGGCGTCGAAGGTGGTCCGGTCATCGCCGGGGATAGTGGCCATGCAGGTCCGCTTGCCGTGGTGCTGCTCCAGCAACTCGAACCCCTCCGACAGCTGGGTCAGGGCGCCCAATCCCAGCAGGTCGACCTTGAAGAGCCCCAGGTTCTCCAGGTCGTCCTTGTCCCACTGGATCACTGTCCGGCCCTCCATGGCCCCGTTCTCGATGGGCACCAGGTCGTGAACCGGCTCGTGGCCCAGAAGGAACCCGCCGGGGTGGATCGAGAGATGTCTCGGAAAGTCCTGGATCTCGTTGGTCAACCGCAGCAGGTGATCGCAGAGATCGCTCCGTTGATCCAGGCCGGCATAGCGCAGCGACTTCCCGTCGATCCGATCGTGATGGTAGGAGAACTTCGCCAGCCGGTCCAGGGAGGTGGCCGGCAGACCGAGGGCCTTGCCGACCTCCCGGATGGCGGACCGGGCCCGGTAGCGGATCACGTTGGCCACCATCGCCGCCCGGTCCCTTCCGTACCGGGTGTAGACGTGCTGGATTACCTCCTCCCGGCGGCGGTGGCTGATGTCCAGGTCGATGTCCGGCGGCTCGGCCCTCTCCCGGGAGAGGAACCGTTCGAACAGAAGTTCCACGCGACGGGGATCCACGGCGGTGATTCCGAGACAGAAGCAGACCACGGAGTTGGCCGCCGAGCCCCGGCCCTGACAGAGGATGTCCTGCTCCCGGCAGAACCGGACCAGCTCCCACATGGTGAGGAAGTAGCCGCAGTAGTCGAGCTCGTCGATGAGGGCCAGCTCCCGATCGATCTGCGCCGCGATCCGGGGTGACACCTCGCCGCCGAACCGCTGCCGGGCTCCATCGAGGGTGAGCCGCCGGAGCCATTCTGAAGAGCTGGTCCCGTCAGGCAGCTGCTCCGATGGATATCGATACCGGATCTGGCGTAGGGAGAAGCTGCACCGGCCGGCGATCTCGCCGGTCCGTTCGATCCAGCCCGGTTCGTCGGCGAAGAGGGTCTCGAAGGGCCGGACTGCTTTCATGGCATGTTCGGCGTTGGGTTTCAGTAACCGGCCCGCCGCGGCCAGCGGCACTCCGTGCCGGATCGAGGTCAGCACGTCCTGCAGGTCCCGCCGGACCGGCGAGTGGTAGAGCACCTCTGTCGCCGCCGCCACGGACAGCCGCAGCTTCCGGGCCCGCGCCCGGAGCCGCTCCTGCTGGACCACCTCCTCGGCCCGGCGATGACGGGCCGCCATCGCGTAGAGCCGGTCGGCGAAGGCCTCCCGGAGCCAGTCGGCCTCCGGCCCGGGCTCCGCCTCTCCGGTCAGCCGGCTCCGGTCTCCGCCCCAGAGCGCCAGCAGCCCGGTGGCATGTTCGCAGACCTCCCGCCAGGTGACGCTGCAGCGCCCCTTCATATGTCGCAGCCTCCCTCGTGTGAGCAGCCGGCAGAGGCTGGCGTAGCCCCGCCGATCTTCCGCCAGCAGGACCAGAGGCGAGCTGCCGGACCCGTCGGATAGAGCGGCTCCTTTGGTGGCCGGGTCCCCTTCGTCCTCCACGGTGACCTCCGCCCCGACGATCAGGTGTATCCCCAGCTCCTCGGCTTTCACCAGCGCCCGGACCACCCCCGATACGCTGTTCCGGTCCGTCACCGCCACGGCGCGGAGGCCGAAGATGTGGGCCTGCTCCACCAGCTCCTCCGGATGGCTCGCGCCCTCCAGGAAGGAGAAGTTGCTCTTGTTCCAGAGAGGGACGTGCATGACGTGAAGGAAGGGGGTATGAACCTTCCGGCCCCCTGGGATTCCGTATGACCGGGTTCGCGGGGAGTCGAAGTTCGGGGTCAAAACCGTCAACAGAGGAACTCGGTATCTTTGGAGCGAGAGCCTCTCATTCCACGGACCCTTGCAGGAACCACCGGTTGCGGAGGCGGTCGTGATAGATCCAGAGCAGGTCGCCGGTCTGGAGGAGGGCGAAGTGGTATTCCCGGTGGATCGACTGCCTCCACCATCCACCGCTGATCACGTAGGGGCCGATCATTTTCGCGATCGGACCCGAGCCCCTGCCGAGGAGGAGCCAGCCGTCGCGTTGGTTCTTCCAGGGGGGCGGCAGCGGCCGGGGGCGGGCGTGGATCCTGCGGACCAGAGAGCGGAGGCCGTCGATCCGGGTGGGCCTTGGAAGACGGATCCGATCGAAGGGTTCCCAGGTGAAGCGTGCCTCCGGGAGGTGTCCGGTCAGCAGCTTTGCCTGGACGACGGAGTCGTCTCCGAAGCGGGCCCGGACCCGGGCGAGGGCCTGGTCTGCCGCCTTCGGGTTTCGGCAGGGGCGGCTCGAGAAGAGAGGAAGCTGCTCCGCCTCGACCGGCACCGTGTCGGCCACGAGCCGGACCCGGGTGATTCCGGAGGAGAGGGTCATGGCCTCGAGCTTCAGCTGTATCAGCTGCCGGAGCAGCCGGAAGTCGACCGTTGGGGACGCGGGACGGACCTGCTCCTGTCTCGTCCCCTCTCCTTCCATGCGGAAGTGGAGCTGCAGTTCCCGCAGAGCTTCCTGCTTCGCCGAGATCTCCTCCAGGAGCCCCGATAGGAGATGTTCCAGGAAGAAGGCGATCCGTCCGGAATCGGTCTCGGGCCGCTCCAGATCGGCCCAACGAGTCCGGGGGGCCTCCGGGGAGAGGGGGTGGAGCGGGGCCCAGAGCGAGCCGTCAGCGAGCCGGTGCAGCCGGTGTACTTCCGGGCCGAAACGCCGCTCGATCCCGCCGGGAGGCAACCGGAGGAAGCTGGCGATGGTCCGGACGCCAAGCTTTTCCAGGAAGTCCCGGCAGCGGGGGGTGATCGGCAGGTGGCCGATGGAGATCTTTCCGGCGGCGCTCCTCTCCGTATCGGGGCTGTCGAAGACGGCCGTTCCTCCCGGAGGGCCGGACCGGGCGGCCATGGAGACGCCGAACCGGCTGAAACCGACGGCCACGAAGGACCGGAAGCCGAGGGTCCGGAGCCGCTGCTGCAGCCCGCCGGCCCACCGCCGGAGAGTGCCGTAGAGGGGTTCCAGACCGGAGGCATCGAGACAGAAGGTCCCGGGTAGTCCGGGGTGGGGCTCCACATCGGGGCTGAAGTTCTGGAGCTGCCGCACCATCGAGGCGATGCCGGCCTGGATCTCCTGCTCCGGCACCGTGTCGGCGTGAAGTGTGTTCTCCAGGGAGAGGCCGGCGGCGTAACGCATCCCTCGCCGGATGCCGCAGCTCCGGGCTCGCTGGTTCACCCAGAGGATCGTCCCCTGAGGAGA
Organism: Candidatus Cloacimonadota bacterium; assembly: GCA_021772705.1. Lineage (GTDB taxonomy): Bacteria > Muiribacteriota > UBA6191 > JACPRK01 > JACPRK01 > OFTM100. The sequence goes on from JAJFLN010000483.1 coordinate 13,788, forward strand.
GTCCTTGTCGATGACGGCTACGGGACGGGCCTTCCACTCCGGCCGGCGCCTCGTGAGGAGCTGGAGCGGGAACCCGGGCAGATCAACGCAGGCCATCCGGTCCATGACAGAGCTCCTGATGGGTCCATCCCGGCCCCCGGACCTTGTCTTTCAGTATCCGGACCCGGCAGTGTATCCGTTCTGCCGACTCCACCTCCCGGGAGGCGTCTCCTCGGAGGGCGACGAGAGATCCCAGGGAAGGCTGGCGCCTCTTCTTGTGTGTCAGGCAGAGCAGGAGGCTGCCGTGGTGGGCGGCCAGGGAAGCGAGCCGGGTCTGGGCCTGCAGGGGAAGGCTGGCGAACCGTCCCAGGTCCAGGACCAGCAGGTCGAAGGCCCCGGAGCGGACCAGCTGATCCGCCGCCTGGACGATCTGGAGTTCCGTCTCGAGCCGGACCACCGGAAGGGCCTCCAGGTCGACCCCTCCCGCCGAGGCGTCGGGAGGGTAGAAGACGCTCTCCCGGGTGGTCAGCCAGACAGCCATCCCGCCCTGCTGTTGCACGTCCAGGACCAGCCCGGAGGCGACGGTCAAAACTGCCGACTCTCCTTCCCCTGACAGCTCGGCCAGATGCCCTCCCAGGGCTGTGGCGGACCACTTGCTGGAGGACGCCTCGACGGTCAGCCCCTTCCGGAGCCGCCTGTGGAGCAGCAGATCTTTCAGTCCGTCCGCCGGCGGCGGGGGTGTTCCGGTCATGATCATGGTCCCTGCGCCTCCTCGAGCTTTCGCCGGACCTCCACCACCTTTCCCAGGATCGTCAGCTCCTTCGGATCGGGCCGGATCGGTTCAAAGTCCGGGTTGGCCGGCCGGAGTTCCAGCTTCTTCTTCCCGATTCGAAGACGCTTCACCGTTGCTTCCTCGCCGATCAGGGCGACCACGATGTCGCCATTCTCGGCCGAGGCCTGACGGCGGACCACCAGTAGATCCCCCGGAAGGATGCCCGCGTCCCGCATGCTCTCGCCCCGGACCCTCAGGGCAAAGTGGTCCTCTCCACGGCCTCGTCCCTGGAAGACCAGATAGCCTTCCAGATCCTGAACGGCCAGATCGAGGGAGCCCGCCGGGACCCGCCCCAGCAGTGGCACGAGGAAGCTCGGCCGCCCGGGAGAGTGCTCCGGCAGCCGGTAGCCCCGGGCCCGGCCCCGCTCGATGACCAGATCGCCGTCCTTCAAGAGCCGCTCCAGATGCTGCTGAGCCGTCCGGACGGAGCGGAACCCGAAGGCCTCCTGGACCTCCCGGACCGTCGGCGGCTCCCGGGCCAGCAGTCGCTGCCTCATGAACTCGTAGACCTTCTTCCGTGTCTTCCCCGCCGGGGTGCGTCCCATGATCGAATTCCTCCTATGATCAACATAACACACATCCGTGTGTATCCGCAACGCTGCCCTCTGATCCGGGCGCATGTCCCGTAGGGGGTCCCCTCCTCCGTTCGCCCCACAATGGATGCCCGCAGACATAGTGGGGCGAACGGATCCGGAATCGGCCAGGGGACCCCCTACGGGACATGCACCCGCCTGCTGCAGAAGGCCTTGCGGTCCCAGCGCCCCAGCCAGCTCGTCATGGACTTCTTGGCAAAGATAACTCACGCACCCCAGCTGCACTGGGAAAACCCCTGATTTCATCAGCACTCACGACCGCTTCAGGCTGGATCCGTGCAACGTTATTGGCTCACAGCCGTGGTGTTGCTGAAGTTCCCCGAGTTCACTGCCGTCAGCTCAACCTTGTGCTCCATCTCCCAGATAACCTGACAAACTCGAAATCCACTGAAAGGACTCCGATGGCAGAGGGTCGTCACCATTCGCAACAGCCGTGGCAACGAGCGTCACGGGCGAGGACTCCTCCAACATGAATCTCTGAGCCGGCTGCAGGATGGCCACGTCCGCCCAGGTGGTTTGAACGGCAACGGCCACAGAAGCCGTGCTCAGAACTCCGGCGCCGTTACTGGCGCTCAGCTCGACGTGATGTATCCCTTGGTGTGAGGGGAAGAACGTCGCCGCGGCACCGGAATCGGAGAACCCGTCTGGCAACACCGACCACGTCAACGCCTCGTCGCGGCTGTTAAGCATGGTCTCGACCTCTCCGCAGAGATCCGGTAAAGCCCCGCCGTCATGCCGCCAGGAGATAAACGGACGTTCACATTTGGGACATTCTCGGAAACTCGCTCTACCTTGAACAAGCGTTGTCATGCCTCACTACGCCCACGCTAGACAGAAATCCGCCAATTCATGCAAGCTTAGGCAAGCTAATCCTAGACACCCCCTTCCAGAAAGAAACAGCATGTCGAATCTTGCGAATGGCTGTCTACACATTCATGAAAAGCTGGGGGCTATTCCCGATCTCTGCAGAGGAACGTCGCGGGCAATGTCGACGATCTTCGTGTTCTTCGATACGGACCTGACGGTCCCGTCCTCGAGGGACACCTTCAGCACCGTGCTCTTGCCGGACATGTTCCGACCTCCTGAAAGGGCCGACATGGCACGGCCAGCTTGAAAGGTTCGCTCTAGTGCGGTGGTCCTAACGCTTCCTTCCTTATCCGTTCGTGCCGAGCTTGTCGAGGCACAGAACGTCGTTTCGCGGACCGGCCCCTCTCCTGAGCTTGCCGAAGGGTCAGACGATATGGCCGCCCGCTCC
>JAJFLN010000484.1 GCA_021772705.1 Candidatus Cloacimonadota bacterium
CCGCATCCAGGACGACTGAATGGCCGAGTTTTCCCGATCCGTTCGTCCTGAGCCTGTCGAAGCATGTCCTGAGCTACGCCGAAGGGGATGAATGGAGCGGGCGGCCATATCGTCTGAGCGTGTCGAAGCATGTCCTGAGCCACGCCGAAGGGGATGGACGGGGCGGGCGGCCATACCGTTTGAGCTTGTCTAGTGTGGTGGTCCGCCGTTTCCTTTACATATGATGCCTGTCCATAATTCCGTTCGCCCCACTATGGATGCGGGCATCCATAGTAGGGCGAACGGCTCCCAAACCGTGCCACAGACTCCAGCGCCTGGCCACCTTCGCCACTGGTGACTTTCCTTCTTCGCCACTGGTGACTTTCCTTGGCAGGTAATCAGGTAATAATGTTCTCCATCAATGGACTCGATGCGTACCTGCGATAGTTGCGGTGGCGTCCTCGCCGCCGGCGAGGAGGTCTGCCCCGCCTGCAGGCCGGAGTTTGGTCTGGACGTCAAGTTTCCCCCGGAGTTCATTCGCCAGTATCGGCCTGGAAAGGTCCTGGGAAAGGGAGGAATGTCCATCGTCCTCCAGGGCGTTCACGCCGGCCTCCAGAGACCGGTGGCGATCAAGCTTGCCCAGCTGGACGACCCGGAGTTGAAGGCCCGGCTGGCATCGGAAGGGCGGCTTCTCGCACGAGTAAATCACGAGAATGTCATGGTGGTCTTCGAGTCCGGCGAGGTCTCGGGCGCTCAGTACCTCGTCTGTGAAGTCGTGGATGGTGAGTCCCTGGAGCAGCGGCTGGCAGCGTCGGGGCGGCTGCGGATTCGCCGGGCCCTGGAGATCGCCGCCCAGGTCGCGTCAGGCCTGGAGGCCATACACGAGCAGGGTGTGGTCCACCGGGATCTGAAAGCTGGCAATGTGCTGGTCGCCACCGACGGTCAGGTGAAGATCTGCGACTTCGGCCTGGCCCTGGACTCGGCGAGCGACACCCGTCTCACCGCTCAGGGAGTCCTGGTCGGGACGCCGGAGTACATGGCCCCGGAGGTGGTCCGGGGGGAGACGTCCACGCCAGCCAGCGACATCTATTCCCTGGGCTGCTTGCTGATGGAGTTGCTAACCGGTGAAGTGCCGTTCAGCGAGATCGGCGATGGGCGGTCAACGGCAGGGATCGTCCGGATCCTCAAGGGTCACATGCAGGGCGTACCGCCGGTGCCTTCCAGTCTCCGTTCCGAGATCGCCGGGGAGATCGACTCTCTGGTGCTTCAGTGTCTGGCCAAGGAGCCCGACGCCCGGCCCCGGTCCGCCGAGGCCCTTGCGGAGGAACTGAAGACCCTCGCTGCCAATCAAGAGCTGCGGGAAGGGGAGGGCCAGGAATCGGCTGAACTGGACAGCACCACCGGTTCGATCCTGCTGCCGACCTCGCGGAGCCCGGGCCGGACCCTGCCCGATGAGTTCAGTGCACCCCAACGGCAGGTCGTGGCCTGGCCGGCACTGCTGGCGGCCCTCCTGTCGGGTATCGCCCTCAGTGCGGCTGTCTTCTGGCTCACCTCTGGCTCGGGCCAAGCCCCTCCTCCTGGGGAGGGGCCTCTGATTGCCGGGCCGGAGCCACGAGTTGATGCTCTGCCAGCCCGCCGTCCGGGACCGGCGACCGGCGGTGACGTCGTCACTCCTGCTCCCTCGAACCCCTCCGAGGGAGTCGGAGCGGCGGGATCGCCGGAGGCAACGATCAGTCACGAGTCGCCCCCCTCTCTCCAGGGTCTGGAACCGCTCGGGAAGAACGGCAAAGGCTTCCAGGAGTTCAGAAATCCAAGAGACGGGATGACACTGATCCTGGTGCCCTCCGGACGCTTTCTCCGGGGGGAGGCGGGTGGCGAGGCCGACGAGGCGCCGGTTCGCTCCATCGCGTTGTCGTCCTATTTGATTGGAAAGACGGAGGTCAACTGGGAGCAGTACCGCCGATTCTGCATCGAGACGCGAACACCGATTCATCCTCGTCCCGACTGGAATCCCGGTGACCGGCACCCCGTTGTCGGTGTCTCCTGGAAGGCCGCCACCGCCTATTGCGCCTGGGCCGGCTGCAGGCTCCCGACGGAGGCGGAGTGGGAGTATGCCGCTCGCGGCGCCGATGGGCGACGGTTCCCCTGGGGTAGTGAGCAGCCCTACGCAGGGGGCCTGACCCGGGCGAACATCGACACGGGGAGCGAGGGCACGAACCTCTTTCCACAGACAGCTCCCGTGGGATTCGTCGGCTCCGATCTGCTTCCACTCCAGGCTGACGGCAGCTCGCCTTTCGGCGTACAGGACATGGCCGGCAATGTCTGGGAGTGGTGTGCGGACTGGTACAGCAAGGACTACTACGGCCGCAGTCCCGATCGGGACCCGGTCAATGCGGAGTCCGCCGAGCGGCGCGTGATCCGAGGGGGGGCCTATTACAACACCGAAGCTCGCCACATCCGGTCCGCCTATCGATACAGCTTCGATCCGGAGGCCGATGCGGAGTTTCTCGGGTTTCGCGTAGCTCGCTGATGTCTCGCTCTATCGGGCGGCCCCTCCACAAGCTCAGACGGCGTATGGCCGCCCGCTTCGTTGGGGGCGGCTCAGAGACCGTGGTAGCCCGGGCGGGACCTGACGGTCAGCTCCGGTGACGAGGGGAACGCGACCTCCACGGGATGCCATGCCTCGGTCCATCCTCGACCGGGCCAGCTGAGCTCCAGCTCCGAGGCGAGCTGATCTGTCACGGCGCTGAAGCCCGCCGCCAGATCCTCGGCCCAGGGAACGAAGTGATAGCTGCCCCCGGTCTGGTCGGCGTAGCGATTCAGGGTTCGCTCGCCAAGTCCACGCTCTATCCGCAGCTCCCGGCCCAGGCCAATGGCATGGATGGCCACACCCTCGCGGCGGGCAACTCCCAGGGCCAGGGCCTGCGGGTGGCGGCTGGCGGGTCCGGATTGATCCATGTTCTGGTCGATGCCGTCGGTGACGAGGACCAGGACACGCCTGCCCGGCTCCTCCGGGAAGGTCCGGGAAGCGGCGTGAATCGCGTCGTGGAGGGCCGTGGCGCCGAAGCAGCGTCTCTGATCCAGAGCGGTGAGGATTGCCGTTCGGTCCAGGGTGAAGCGGGTGGGCGTCTTGAACTGATCGTTGAAGGTGAACAGAGCCACCCGATCCTGGAGCGGCAACCGGTCCAGATAACCCTCGACGGCTTCTCTGAGGCGTCGACGCTTCCGAGGCGCTGCCATGCTGGCGCTGGTGTCGATCAGCAGGGCGTGGTGAGTCACGCCCTCCAGGGCGGGACGAGTGAAGACGGCTCCCACTCGGTTGCCGTCCAGCGTCACCCGTGGTGACTCCAGATTCGATGCTGCCACCGCCGCGCCGTCACGGGTTGCGGAGACGAAGAGTCGAGCGCGAGATCCGGCAGCGAAGCGAACAGGATATCGCCGTCTCAGCTTGCCGCCGGACGGGAAGGTGGCCACGAAGGTGATCGAGCCGGCTCCTGGCTTCTGGGCCGAGGGGTCAATCAGCAGATCAAAGGGCTCCCGGGTCAGGGAGGCGACCTGGACGCCGCCGATGGCCACCTCAATCCGGGAGGCCATCTGGCCCCGCCGGTCCCGGGAGGCGACCCGGAAGGTCCTGGGCGTCGATAGCCTGGTCTCGGGCCAGAGACCCTCCACGGATAGGCGACCCCTGAGGGAGTGAACCTCGACGATGTGGCTGGTCTTCACTTTCTGACCCTGGGGAAGAGTGGCAATGGCCGTCAATCGGTACCGGCCCGGCTTCCACTTCTCCGTGTCCCAGCTGAACAGATAGGGGCCCGCTTCCTTGTGTCCAATGGTCTTGCCGTCGACCAGGAGATCCACCGACGTGGGCTCCAGATCGGGCCAGCTCGAACCAGTCTCGACCAGAACTGTGGTCTTGCCTGCTATGGGAGTACGGGCTGCGGGAGTGACGATGCGAACGTCGACTCGAGGCCGGACGACGTGGACGGTCTGAAGCCGCTCCAGCACCTGGCCGTCGGTCCGCCTGAGCCGGACGCCGACGCGATGGGGACCCGGCTTCAGACCCTCGGTCAGCAGACGGGTTGCATATCTGCGAGGACCGCTCTCGGGCGCTGGTGGAGCCGAGACATCCGACCCCGGGTCAGTCCCGTCGGTGGATGCGAGGCGGACGGGATTTTCGGGTGCCGCGAAGCTCCGGACCACTTTGCCATCGACGAGCAGCTCGACTCTGCCCTCCGGCGAACCAGCCACGGCCACGTCCAGGGGGACGTCGGTCATGAGAGCGGCGCCTTCGGTGGGCGACAGGATCGCCAGGTCTGGAAGGGGGTGCTCGACCCGGAAGGACCGGACCTCTTCCGAGACCCTGCCGAATCGATCTCTGGCGATGACGCGAACGATATGATTGCCGGTCGAGAGGCCGGCCACGTACTCCCTGGCCTCGACGGGAGTCCGATCGAAGGTGGCCACGGGCTGATCGTCCAGGAAGAGATCGATCCGCGTGCCGGCCACATTGGACTCGGCGCGAATGTCGACCACTTCGCTCACCACGGCTCCGGACTCCGGGGCCACGACCAGGATAGCCGGAGCTGGCGGCAGTCGCTTCACGTAGACCAACCGATAGCCGGGCTGACCATCCAATACCTCTCGTTGAAATGAGATGAGGGCCTGCTTCTCGCCGTCTTCGTAGACCTCCAGATCTCCCGCTTCCAGATCCTTCACGGGCCTGTCTCTTCGCAGGTCGCGGGCGGCGATGAACAGAGCTGTCGGATCCCCGGGAGACTCGGCTGGTTCGATGTTTCCGGCAAGGGCATAGTCTCTCTTCTTGCTGCCAGGCACGAATCCCCGGGTAACGACTTCTACCCGGTGCCGATCCTGGCCAGCAAGAGTGCGGTCCCAGGATGAGCGGAAGGGAATGGTCGTGGAACCGCTGCCAACGGGCCGCCCCATGGCGAGGGTGAGAGGCGATGGCAGCAG
>JAJFLN010000485.1 GCA_021772705.1 Candidatus Cloacimonadota bacterium
TTCAAACATTCCTTCCACTACTTCATGGGCATTGTTGTTAACTGGGGCTGGGCCGGCTTCTTCACTCGGCTCGATCAGGATCGGCTACGGTCGCGGCGGCGCTGGAGTCTATCCCGGCGTTTTCTGAAGGCCTGCCGCTGGACCTCGTGTCTTCTGACGGAGCGAAGCAGAGGACCGTTGAGTCGAATGAGAGCCCGATCTACGTACTGCAAGGCCAGTTCAAAGTCCTTGAGCCGATGCTCGGCCTGTTTGGCCAGGGCTTCGAGAGCTTCCAGATCTTCCCAACCGTCGGCCAGGCGGCCCCACTCGGCCCGGGCCTGCTCGTGACGTCCCATGCGGGACAGGGTCCGGGCCAGACCCCGCGAGGCCTGTCGTAGAATAGAGGGCTCCTGCTCCAGGGCAATCGCCCTGCGAAAGGCGACGATGGCCTCGTCATAGGACCGAACGGCCTGATAGCTGCCAGCCACGCCCAGGGATTCGGCGCCCGTCTCTGCCTGCCCTCCGAGTGCCCGTGCAGCCGCTGCCAGGATCGAGCAGAGACTCAACAAGTCCATCCTGTTATGTTCCAGAATGGGTTCGATCAGGTCGATCCGATTCCGTGTCAGGTACTCGACATACAAGGGGGGGATGAGCGCTCCCGGTACGTCGTCGACCCTTCGTACTCCCAGGAGGTCTCGCTCCACTCGGGCGAGGGACATCTCTGGAAGCCGATGTTTCCAGAGGCGGCGGGCGGCATGCAGGAGGTCCAGGTGTGGAAGTCCCAGACCAAGAGGGCGGAGTCTGTTGAAGACGAAACGTCCAGCCAACAAGGGAAGGTCGAAGGACTTACCGTTGTAGCTGACGACACCGGTGCGATGCTCCAGGAACTCCGACAGGTGCAAGAGGACGGCTGCCTCCTCGTCGAAGTCGCGCATGAAGAGCTGGCGGACAAAGAACCGGTCCCCGTCGAATCCGGCTGCTCCGATCAGAAAGGGAACTGTTCCGGCGCCTCCCGAGAGCCCCGTGGTCTCCGTATCGAGGAAGAGGGCGCCCTCGATGTCGAATCGGGCCATCTCCGGATCCCGGGCCAGGGTCTTCAGGGCTGCCGGGCCACAGCGAAGCGCGGCGTCCAGGGGGTGGTTTCCCTGGAGCCAGTCCAGCGGGTAAAGATGCTCCACCATCGGGAAGGTGCCGCACCGGTTCGAGATCAGGACAGCACCTCGTGGTGAGGTGCGTAACGCAGAGGGCCTGGAGGAATGAACTTCTGGGAGGCAGATCTCCGCCCCGGGTGAGTAGCTGCCGGACTCCGGGACCTGTGGACTGACCCCGGCCGGTCCAAGTCGTCCTAACCGATCCCGCAGACTGCTCATGTACTGGGGCTGACCTCCGCCGCTGAAGCCGGCAGTTTCGGAGGGGACCCGGGTGGTTGGAGTGTCGGCAAGCCCGAGGCATCGAGGGCCCTCTCCAGGAGATTCAGGGCGGTGATCTTTCCCTGTTCGCCGACCTCCAGGGAAGGACCCACGCAGGAGGGGCAGCCGTCCTGGCACGGGCAGCGGGTGACGATGTCCGCCGCGGCCCGAAAGATGGTGCGGCACCCGTCGTAGATCTTCTCCGAGAAGCCAACGCCCCCGGGGTGATTGTCGTAGATGTAGACCGTGGAGCGGCGAGTGAAAGGTGACTGGACCATCGCCACGGAGCGGATGTCGTGACGCTCGCCCATCACGAACAGGGGGACGACGTGACGGAGAATGTTGGCCAGGGCTTTCAAGCCCAGCCCCATCTGTTCCAGGGAGACCCCAAGAGTCTGGTGGTGATCCACGCCGTAGGAGAACCAGAACGAGGTGGTCTGTATCTCCTGCTCCGGCAGGTGGATCTGGCCCCAGCCCACGTTCTCATGGGTGTGAAACCGGATCTTCTTGTAGATCGTCGGAATCGTGGTGACTGCCACCTCGCCATGGGCTCTGGAGCCTCCATCCCTCTCCTCTTCCTGGAACACATCCAGGACCTTGATGTCGGTCTTCACTTCCGCGTCGGTGTAGTAATCGACCTCCACGGGATGGGCCAGGGCCCGCTTGCCCTCGAGATCGAACTTCTCGATCTGATACTGGCGGCTCTCGTGCAGATAGATGGCATCGTCGTGAACGATCTCCGGCGCCGAGCCCCAGTCGACCTCGCCTATGACGCGGTCGTTGACCGTGTCATGGATGACCACGTTGTCCGTGCTGGCTGACCGGAGGGAGACATCCCCGGCCGGGTAGACGTCGGTCATCCAGTGCCATCGATCTCCAACGTGACGCAGTACTCGGTGTTCCTCGAGGAATTGCAGGATCTGGGAGAAGTCTTCGTGACAATCGCCGAATGCCTCTCCATCCTCGAAGGGAAGCTCGTAGGCGGCGCACTTCACATGAGAGATCAGGATGACCAGGTTGTCCGGATTGAGAGTGGCTCCCTCCGGAGACCTGCCAAAGAAGTAGTCCGGATGATCCACCATGTACTGGTCCAGGGGGGTCGAGCTGGCCACGAGTATGGCCACCGAGCTGCCTTGCCGGCGCCCCGCCCTGCCCGCCTGCTGCCACGCGGATGCCACCGTCCCGGGGTAGCCGGCCATGACCGCCACTTCAAGGCTGCCGATATCGATGCCCAGCTCCAGGGCGTTGGTGCTGACCACCCCCATCACCCGGCCGTCCCGGAGGGCCTGTTCGATGCCTCTTCGTTCCGTTGGCAGGTAACCGCCCCGGTATCCCCGGATCAGGTCCTGGCTCTTGTGACGGCGGCGCATGGACTCCCTCAGATACGTGACCAGAACCTCCACCGTGAGCCGGCTGCGGGCGAAGACGATGCTGGGGCATCCGCGAGACAGGAATCGGTCCGTCACATCCCGGGTTTCCTTCAGGACACTGCGGCGAATGCCCAGCTCCTTGTTGACCACTGGTGGGTTGTAGAGGATGAAGTGCTTTTCCCCCGAGGGTGCTCCGTTCTGATCGATGACCTCCACGGGCTCTTCGAGAAGCCGGCTGGCCAGCTCTCCCGGGTTGGCGATGGTGGCGGAACAGCAGATGAACTGCGGCGAGGAGCCGTAGAAACGGCAGATTCTCTTGAGGCGGCGGATGACGTTGGCCAGGTGGCTTCCGAAGACTCCCCGGTAGTGATGCAGTTCATCGAGCACGACGTAGCGAAGGTTCTCGAAGAGCCGGGTCCAACGTGTGTGGTGCGGCAGGATTCCGGAGTGGAGCATGTCCGGGTTGGTGACGACGATGTGCCCGGCGGCTCGAATGGACCTGCGGGCGTCGGCCGGGGTGTCACCGTCGAAAGTGAAGGTCTTGATGTCTGCTTCCAGGGCTGTGACCAGGCCGTGGAGTTCATCGACCTGATCGGCGGAGAGCGCCTTGGTCGGAAAGAGGAAGAGTGACCTCGAGTCGGGCCGGGAGAGCAGGTCGTTCAAGACCGGCAGGTTGTAGCAGAGTGTCTTGCCCGATGAGGTAGGAGTGACGACGACCACGTTGCGACCCTCGGCGATTCGCTCCAGGGTCGTGGCCTGGTGGGAGTAGAGGGAGGGGATTCCCTTCGTCTTCAGGATGGCTGCGAGCCGCGGGTCAATCGTCGAGGGGAAGGGAACGACCTTTGCCTCCCGGGGGGGCAAGACCTTCCAGTCCCGCACCTTCTCCATGAAGCGTGAATCGGCCCGAAGTTCATCGAGCAATCCATCGAGGGCCGGCCGACTTTCAGGGGACATGCGTACTGAAAGCTACGTACCGAAGTGGAATTTGTCAATAGAGGGTGAACAGATGTTTAATCTGAGCGGGGACATACGACTGGCCCCAGGAAACTGGCGATCTGTCCGACAGCAAGTGTGAGGATGGTAGCTGGCCAGCGTGTCTTTCAGCTTGAGCACCATGCCATCAGCAGCCACCACATCTCGGATGCCCTCGAACAGACCGGACAGTTTGCCTGTGGCCTGCTGTTGAACCAGGCCCTCCTCGACGACCTGCTTCAGCAGCTTGACCAGCTTGGGAGTGAACCGATCTCGGAAACTCGATCAGGCCAACACTCGCCCTCAGGCTCGCCACCCCACCCAAGAGCAGCCCAGGCAACACAACCACCCCGTACGACCCTTTGAAGGATCTTTTCGCTGCTCAAAGGCCTACCCTCGACACACCCGCCACAGCGTCAACAAGAACGGACTCTCAGCAACTCTCATTACTCAGCACGTCTGACGTCCAGCAATTGCAGTCCGCCAAGCACAGGCCCATCGAAGCCTACGATCACCTTGTACAACTTATCACTGCCATCCGGCTCCTCGTCCACACACATCAGGGCTTCGGCCTTGAGATCGATCCCATCATTTGTTGGAATCCAACCCAGATCAATGAGTTTTCCTTTTGTAGTACATCGGGTAGGCGTGACCGCTCTTCAGGAGAGCGTAGTTCAGGCCCTTCTTTGGCAGCCGCACGTCGAGGTAGACGTTCGACCCATTGGCCCGATCCGTCGTGCCCGGGAACAGGAAGCAGACCGGGCGACCATACCTTTCGGTCGCCCGGGCGAGGATGTACGCGGGAATCCCATCGTCAGCTGAGGTGACTCTTCCGTGAGTCGGCCCCCAGAGCACATTTTGGCCCCCCATGAACTTGAGAGCGAATATGGTGGCTGCGTGCCCGTACGCGGATGGACCTTCCTCGCCCTTGCAGTAAGTCTCGACTGAGTCCACACCCCCGATTCGAAGCTGGACGTGGTCCTTGGCGTTTCGTTTCGTCTTCGGTCCGTCCGGAGTCTCCCCGAATTCCGGATCCTTGACCATGAACTTCATCGAGTCCCCGTCAGGCGAGTAACCCCTCACGTGGACGGTACCCTTGATGAGATTGAAACCCAAGTCCTCTCCCCTTGCAGACAAGCTCGTCATTGGAGCTACTGAAGTCAAACTGGTGTCCGACTGATGACGCCGGGGCTGTTCGACCCAGGTGCGTCATATTGAAGACGCAGGGCCTTGCCGGAGTTGCGCCCTTTTTTTGTGTCCGGGGTTACATTTTTCCTTCGAGCCCCGCCTCAACCATGACGGGACCTGAGCTACTCCGTCCCGTCTAGCGTCGCAGTCTTTGTCATGCGGATACGCATCCAGTCGGCCTTCTCGCGAATTCGGTCCGAGTCGAGAGAGGACTTTTCCCGATCTCTGCGTAAGAGCCGCCAGGTGGGACGGGGGCCCGAGAAGAAAGCCCGGCTGCTTACCCCGGACCGACCAAACGGACGCGGACTGGGCCGCGAGGGGCGATACCCCTCAAGGCACTCAAGGCACTGAACCACCGCCGCCTGAAGGCGGTGGGTTCGGCTTCCGACTGAAGTCGACTAAAGCGAGCCGGCGACGCAGACCTTCATCTCACGCACCTCTCTGCCGCTTCTGCAGTCGTCGTCTGGAGCACTCGGCTCGACGCCAAGAGCTCCCGATCCTGAACTCCCACCCCCGTTCGTTTCCTCAGCGATCTGCCCGGGGAGACCCAGCTTGCAGTTTGACTACCGCTTGCTCCTCCTACGACGTCGGGTTGCAAGCCTCCCAAAGGAGAGGGGGTTCACCTATCTCGGAGGCGGGACACTAGGTGTCGCGATGGAAGGCCAGGTGGCGAAAGCAGCCAAAATCTCGAAACATGCACGTCTTGGGGTGTGCTGCGCCATCGAGAGTGTGCCATCTTGATCGGGCGACAAGAAATCAATGACTGTCTGAGAGGGTGCAACCGTTTTCGGACGACGTATCCAAAAGTGCCCCGAAGCCCGCTCCTGGTGCGGGGTTTCCAGGCAACGACGTCGGCCCGTCGGGTGCCCGTCCTTCAGCTCGAATGTCGGCCCGAAAGCGCGACATATCGCCTCCCACGGGTTCGGTCATCCCGCACATGCGGTCGCTCGTCTGATACGAGCGCAATGCAGGTGTGGCAAAATGTCTCAATCGGACCCGAATTCCTCATCAAATCGACATTCTTCCGTCGTCCGAAAACATGTGCACCCCCTACAGACAGGAACTCTGGCCACGCTCCATAGAGCGACCATGGTAAATTCGCCACAAACCTACACTGGAAAACCGCTTTCGAGGCTCTCCATAGGCGTGCAACGTGAAATGGACACAGTCATGGATAGGAGCAGCATCTACGAGAGTTGAGGGCACGAGATTCCATGCCACGACTACAGGACAACCATGGATGCCGCGTCGACTTTCAACGCGATCATGCACCAACGGCCAGCGAGTCCTTTGTCTTGGCGGGAGTTCCTGACAGACAACGTAACGCAAGAGAGTGCAGGCCATGAAGCACAATGTCCGCGGCGGCTTCGAAAGTCCGCGAGGCAATGAGTCGCTCGTAGTGTGCCGGGCTAGCGATAAGGAGACAGGCGGATGAAGTACCGGCCGTGTAGGCGCGACATTGTGCTGTTTCTTGGAGTTCTGACTCTGCTCATACACAGTGTCGTCGTTACTCCTCTCGTTACAGAGGATGCTTACATAACGTACCGTTTCGCCGCGAACGTAGCCCGAGGGGAGGGGCCCACTTTCAACGCTGGAGAGAATGCTTATGAAGGATTCTCCAGCATGTTGTGGGTTCTCATGTTGGCTGTCGCGTTTCAATTGGTTCCGGACATGGTGACTGTATCGCTGGTGCTCGGCGTGGCGTTACAGACGGTCGCTTTGGTGCTTCTCTGTTTTGCGGCCTGGCGACTTGGGGCTGGCGCGTGGCTTGCTGTGCTGTTCTTTGCTACAAACTCGTACTTGGTGCGGAACAGTTCAACGGGCATGGAAACCGCACTGGCGATGCTCTTGACCACCTGTATCGCGTGTGCATGGATATCGGAGGGCTCGGAGTTGGATGGAGATCCTTTGCGGACGTCATTGTGGTGTTGGCTGCTGAGCTTGGCTCGGGCCGAGGGTGCGAGCATCTTTCTGGCGATATCGTGCTTTCGTGTGTATTCGTACTGGAAGTTTAGGGAGAGGCTCTGGATCAACAGGTGGTTTTCCCCGTTTCTTGGACTGACAGCAATCGTAACCGTGGCAAAGGTCGCCGTCTTTGGCTCGATAGTGCCGAGCATTTACTACTCCAGGATTCTCGCTGCCCGTGGAGCGTTGTTTGATCGATTGATACCCGGTCTGGAGTATGTGTGGTGGTCATTGTTGGCGAACCCGGTCGTCCTGTTAGGACTTGTTGGATTTGCAGTCGTATGGAGAGATCGTAGAGCTCAACGAATCGCAGTGGTATCGTTTTCACACCTATTCGTGGTCATTCTTGCCGGAGGAGACGCACATTACATCGGCTTCAGCCGATTCATTGTTCCCATAAGTGGGTGCGTCGCTCTACTGCTACAGTTGGAGTATCAGGCGCTAACGAGTTTCCGTCCGGAAACTCGTTCGCCCCGACCCTTCGACAAGCTCAGGAGAGGGGCCTCTGCCGCTCCGACACTGGCCCTCGACAGGCTCGATCCGAACGGGTCGTCGGGAGTTTCCGGATGGGAACTAACGAAGAAGTTCTCGCCGATTGTCGTTGGCTCCGTATTGTGCGTTACAGTGGTGGCGGGGAACTCAATGGAGGTCGTGTTTCCAGGAAGGCACTGGCGCCCTCATGTAACGCCGCTGGCAGCGGCTGTCTCCAAGGGTCCGCAAGGTCTGGCTCGCTCCGTTGAGGGCGGGATTGATCACTTCCGGAATGGACTCGCCGATGCGTCGCGAAGATCGTTCTACGGCCGTGTTGCTCGACACCTTTCATTGACGCTCCCATGGGATGGCGAACTTGGCTGCAGCCAGGCAGGACAGATCGCCTACATTTGGCCTGGCAGGTTTCGAGACCTTGATGGTCTTGCAACACGTCCTCCATTCGATCGGGAGGGACTTCGAGGAAGCGGTTTCAGACCACGGTGGTATCTGTTGGGCAGTTCTGAGTTCCGTGACTTGGGTAAGTGGCTGATAGGGCGCTTCGACTATACCGTGGAGCGCGTCTACCTGCTCGTGGACCGGGCGAGGCCAGGAGAGTGGCGTGAGTTGATACTGCTCGAAGACCTGTTCCAACCGACAGCGAAGCCTGCCACAGAGCGGGGGGGCAGGAAGAGAACCGAGTGGAAGGAGCTGCCCGAGAGTCGCGTTGTTCTCTTCTCCGGTACCGGGGAAACTGGCCCGGTGTACGATGGTGTACGGGGGCGTGTGCATGACGGACAGGTAAGCACGCTCGATCGCGCATCGTTGCATCAGGCGGTGCAGAATTGGGCTGTCATCGAACGGATAGTGTCGGCGCCAACAAAGCGATAGTCGAGGCGCCAGTGACGCTGCGAGGTCTGGAGGTGGCGACCAATGACGAGCGGCGCATCCGGGTTCACGAGTGTCTCCGGTGCAGAGATCCGGTAAAGCCCCCGCCGTCATGCCGCCAGGCGATAAACGGACGTTCACATTTGGGGCATTCTCGGAAACTCGCTCTACCTTGAACAAGCGTTGTCATGCCTCACTACGTCCGCGCTAGACAGAAATCCGCCAATTCATACAAGCTTAGGCTAGCTAATCCCAATGCCCATGAATTAGTGGAAGGAATGTTTGAAAACGAGGGCTCCGCCCTCGAACTCCCGCCAGGGGCCATTGGCCCCTGGACCCCGATGAACAGGTCGAGCTCTCGTATGTCATTCAAGTGTTCATCAGCACTCTCAGTCAGGGACTCCGGCCAAAACAAGGTACTCGCAGGGCCGTCCAGCATGAATGCCATCGTAATCCGGCGCAGTTCCATGAACGCAATCGGTTGTGGGTGCGAAGTTTCACGACCTCGACCGTACCCCGATATGCGTTCAGGGCATGACGGCGTCCGTTTCAGATTGCGTAGCCGCGCATAAGCCTCAAACGGCATTTGTACAAAGGGGTTGCGGCTGTTTTACCGTGGGCATGCGGAGCAGTTGGCCGGAGTTCCTGTCAGTCGCACCAGTCCAATTGGGGGTTTGGGGGAGCTGGCTCCCCCAACGAGGTGTGGGGCAGAGCCCCACTACAACAAAATCCATCTTATCTCACCGGCATTGCAGCTAATCCTAGACACCCCTCTTCCAGAAAGAAACAGCATGTCGAATCTTGCGAATGGCTGTCTACACATTCATGAAAAGCGGGGGGCTTTTCCCGATCTCTCCGGTGGTGAGAAAGCTCTGCACAGAGGCTCCCCGTCACCTCCCTGAGATGCAAAGAAATCCGGTCAGACAAGCCGCTAGAACCATGATGACTACTGGCCTACGCCGGGTTCATGCGTCAGCTCTGAAGCCAGTTCCGTAGTCTTTCTGATCGGGGACACACGACTGGACCCAGTTTCCTGGGGTAGTCGTGTGTCCCCGATCATATTACCGGTTTCTGCGATCGCTGTCGCCGATGACCCGGTAGTCGGCATCGTGGGCGACCACATCGATGTGAAGGGTGACTTCCCGCTGATTGCCTGCCAGATCAGTGGCGGTGACGTGGATGGTGTCGGTTTCGCCGGCGCTGGGATAGTAGTGGGTTCCCATCTGGGCTGCGGCACCGCCGGTGTTGATGCCCGTGGAGCCGATGTCCTTCAGGGTTCTGGGGAAGTGGGTCTGGGCAGTGCCCTCCACGCCCTCGATGGACAGGCGGATGTTCTGGGCTGTACTGCCGTTGTCGGCGGCTTTGGCAGTGATGCGGAAGCGGACGTCTTCCTCGACGCGGTAGTTGAAGCTGGCTCCCGGATCGGCCCAGCCGGAGGGGTCCCGGAAGTCCATGATGGTCGCCTGAGGCATCTGTCCTGCCGAAGCGGAGGGGTAGACCAGCCCGTTGGGCCTGGCTTCCGATGGGTAGCCTACATAGACACCTCTGTTGTCGGCGGAAGCCTTGAAGACTTGCCACTCACTGGTGATGTCGATAGGGGTGGTACCCCAGTCCCTGCCGAAGTCCTTGAATGCGGCGAAGTAGACCGGGACGCCGGTCTTGAAGTCGACCAGCTCGATCAGCAGGTTCGGGGGGTCCACATCATTGACCAGAGCGCCACCAACCTGGGTCGGGCCGGAGCTGCGATTGGCCGTTACGCCCCAGGCAGAGTTGATGTAGTTGCTCCGGTCCTTACCTTCGCCACCCATCTTAACCAGCAGGTTCTGTCGATCCTCCATGAAGATCGGCATAGGCATCTCCATGTCCATGAACTCCCACTGGGCAACGCGATAGGCCTCGGCGGCCTGATCGAGGGCCTTGGCATCGGTGACGTTGACGTGGTCAGTTCGGGCCCAGTAGCTGATGTTGGAAAACAGCTTGCTGTGAGAACTGGTGGAGTTGTAGGCCGGTGCGGAGGCGCCGGTGATGTTGTCGAAGTGGACTCCGTAGGTGAAGGGTCCCCAGGTCTTGATCTTGTTCGTTCCGTACACGTAGGAGGACTGGTTTGGCAGCGAGTTGGGGCTCGGATCGACCACGGTGCTGCCGAAGTCGTTCGCTGACAGGTTGAACGTGTTTCCCGTGTGAGAGATGTCCCAGCCGAACCTGTCACCCGTGTCCTTCAGGCCCACGCCACCGTGGGTTGAATCCCGGTTCCGGACGTCGTCGCCCACCTCGTAATGGAATGCGACCAGTCGCGGCCATTCGTTCGTCTGGGAGGCGCCGTTCCAGATGTCCCAGTGCAGGTAGGGATTGTTGTCCACCACGTAGACCCGATAGATGTCATCCACGTTCTGCAGAGGGAGGCCCTTGCCGGAGGTAACCTGGGAGGTGTCGTCGAACTCCATCAGGACTGTTGAGCCTGGCTTCTGGGGGTCGAAGGTCCCGTCCATGCCCTGTGCGCTGACCCAGGGATCGGTCGTGTCCAGGACGATGGTCTCCCAGTAGTCGTCGCCGTCCTCTGTCGCCGGGTCCGCGTTGGCGATCTGAGGCTTGTCGAAGTACGTCGCTCCGTTGCGGCTCTTCTTGTAGAAGCCGTACCAGTCTCCGGGCTCGTTGACCAGATCGTAGTAGACGGTCCTGCCGTCATGAGTTCGCCGTGGCTGGTCATTGTTGACCCACTTCACCCGGGGATACTTGAGACGGCAGGCGAGCTGGATCGCCGACGGGTCGGTCGGTACATCGAAGGAGGCTCGCAGGTGCTGGGGCAGCACGACGGACTTCGATGCCGTGCCGAGCGCGAGCTGGGTCACCAGTTCCTGGGTGATGAGGGGAACCCTGATCCGGACGGTCCGGGGGAACACGGTGTTGGATGAGGGAAGCACTTCCAGCACATTGGATTGATTCGCGCCCAGGATGGCCTTTCTGAGGTTGGCGGGACTGCTGGGGCCGGACCCGGTGACCTTGGTCAGTTTCTGCAGGTCCCAGACCTCAGCCAGGGTACCGGAGGCGATGACAGCGCCCATTCCGGCGGGCAGGAGCTTGCTCGGATCGTCGGGATCCGTCACCTTCAGGAACCACTCGTAGGTGATGGCCTCGAAGTCCTCCCGTTTCAGCTCATCTTTCCGTGTGCCGAAGTCGCTGACTCCGTCCCGGACGGCGATCCAGTCCTGCTCCGAGAGGCTCGCTGGATCCACCTTCGGGTAGAGGTACTGACCCACGCCGTGATACTTGACCATGTCCTTGGGCGGGGGGACTCCGTCGTAGTAGTCATAATCGATACCGGCGTAAAACCGGAGGTAGGCCTCGGCGTACCAGTTGTTGC
Source organism: Candidatus Cloacimonadota bacterium (assembly GCA_021772705.1). GTDB lineage: Bacteria > Muiribacteriota > UBA6191 > JACPRK01 > JACPRK01 > OFTM100. The sequence goes on from JAJFLN010000485.1 coordinate 11,601, forward strand.
TGGCCGTCGCGGTGGTCACGTCCTCCGGGACCATGGAGGGACCCTTGCCTTCGATGTCCCAGACGTACTGCTTCGACAGAGGCGTCTTCGCTTCTACGCGAAGGACCTCCTTCCGAGGGACGATGTAGACGTAGTTGGCCTCGTTCTTTCGCGAGGCGTTGGGTCCATACTGACCCTCCGTGACGTCATCGGCCGTGTTGGCGAAGGTCAGTCCGCTGGTGTCGAAGTATTTGCCCCGGATCTGGAGCTCTATCTCGTATTCACCAGGGTCCCGGAAGCGGAACTTGTCCAACGGATTGCTGCCGGCATCGTTGAAGGCAACCACTGGCCGAGCGCCGGTCCAGTTGGCGCCGCCTATGGTGCGCCAGCCGTAGGAGCTTCCCTCGGGATCACCGGTGGTGAGAGTGACAGTGGTCGAAGGGAAGACGACGCCGTTGTTGCTCTGGCTGGCCTTCACTCGCTTGCCGTTGTGCCAGCTCGACTTCAAGGGTTCCGATACGGCACGGACAATCCAGCGCCACTTGAACTCGTCCTTGTACATCGTGTCTCCGACGAACCCTCTCACGCCGTCACCGTCATCGGTGTCGGTGGAGCCCGAGTAGCCGGCGCCGATGTAGTTGGTGTTCATGTTTCCATAGGGGCCAGCGAAGACCCCGTTCCAGACGGGCGTGTTCTCCATCTTGAACGAGGGGGAAGAATCCTCCGCGTACATCCAGTCCGAGCCGGAGAGCGCGGCGACGTCAACGACGGCGAACTTGATCTTGGTCTCGGGCGGGTCGGTCAGCTTGATCGTGTCGGCGTCGAACTCGTACTCCACCTTTCCGCCCGTGGCGGCCAGGTCGAGGATCGGCGGCTCATCGGCCTTGTAACTGAAGGCAGAATCCTGCGGACCCTTGTAAGCTGTGCGGCTCCAGACCTGATAGTCCAGGACCAGTCCGCCGCGCTCGATGGACTTCTGTCTCGCATCGAGGATCCGGGACGAGTCCGATTCCTGCACATTCACGGCGTGGAGGCCGAACTGCTGAGTCTGACGGTAGAAGAAGGTCCGGGCGATGGTGCCCTTGTAGGTGGTGACTGTCTTGGTCCGTTTGGTGATCGTCACCTTTTCGGTGAGGTTGAAGGAGCCCTGGATCACGAGACTGGCCGGGGTGGCCACGTTCTGGACGCAGCCAGAGGTCTCATGGGATGTCTTGATGCTGACCGAGACGGTCTCTTCCTTCTGGCTGGTCGAAGTCTGCACGTCCGGGAAGGTCTGGGTACTCTCGGTCTTCTTGACCGCGGGCAGGCAGACCTGATGGCTCCCCAGGTTGTTCTTGTAGCCGATGAGTTCGAACTCCGCCGGAGGGTCGGCTGTCAGGAGTTTGTTCTGCAGGTTGACGGAGCTTCCGGAGTTCTGGGCGGCCGTCACGGTGAGCTTCATGTTCTCCTGACTCGTGACGGGGGATCCCTGCTGGACAGTCGTACCGCTGGCATCCCTGAACTCCGTGCGCTTCGTGGTCTTCACGTTCGCCGGAACCTGGATGGTCCTGGGCACGTTGAGGGGGCTGCTCGGTAGGCTGAACTGGAGCGGTGCCGGAGCGTAGGTGAAGATCTTGGTGGTGATCTCCACCACTTCTGTCGTGACGGTCTGCTGGCCGCCGGGAAGCTCGAGGAGGGCATCTTCGTACTTGAATGGCCCAGGCGCCGATTCATCTGTGGTCAGAATGGGGTTGTTGACGTTGATGCCCTCGAAAGCGGGGGATACGTTGCCATCGGTGGGGCTCTTCTCCTCGATGAAGTAGTACATGTTGCCCCGGCCATCGGAGGTGATCACCTTCACGTCGGTTCCCAGGTTTGTAATCTTTCCCGTGATCTTGGCGCCGCCGACCTCGTTACGGTCCTCCCAGTCGACCCGGCCGCCGGACTGCTTGTAACCGTAAAGGGTGGCCCCATCGCGGAAGAACTTGCCGCTGACCGAGAACTGCTGCGCCGGCAGCTCGCTCTTGTAGACGTAATCCGTAGCGCTGCTCTTGGAAGCGACGCCGAAGGTCTCGACCTGGCCGCTGGTCCGGAGGCCGTGGCTTTCGATCACGTCGGCGGCGTCGACGCCTTCGGTCACCCAGACGCTGCCGTTCAGCTTGTACTTCAAGACCTTCGCCGAATCAGCCGAGGCCTGGATGCCGTAGACCCGTTGGGAGGCGGCGGTCAGGCCCTCGCTGGAGAAGACGATCTTGGCGGGAACCTTCAGGGTGCTTGCCACGTCTTTGCTGCCGACGGAGGCGAGACATCGGTCACCGCAGGAGCTGAAGAACTCCAGAGCATAGCCCGTCTTCAGACTGCTGGTGATGGGGTTGCCCAGGGCACCCAGTGCATTGAGGAAGCTGTTCGACAGACCAGGCTGGGGAAATGTGTTGAAGTCGGGGCTCGAGATCCAGCTCTTGATCTGGAAGAGATTAGCCTCGTACCAGCCCGACTTGGCTCTCGCGTTGTTGCGGCCGCTGCGGCCGTGGCGGTCGCGACCGATGACGTCAGACAGATACCACTGGTCGAGGCCCGTCAGGACGTTGCTGTATTCCCGGTTGCTGCCGTTGGCCATCCACTCCCGGAAGTTATGGTCGGCGTGAACGCCGGTGCGCTGGGCGTTGTGGCCGATGTTGTGGGCGGCGGGGACGTAGTCCCAGCTCGGGTCCGGCGTGGCGAAGCCCCTGGAACCGGGGGAGGTAGCCTGGGCCTGGGGAGCGCCCAGGTTCACCACGTTCAGGGCTCCTGTGGACTTGTGAATCGCCAGGAGCTGGCCCGCACCGACAGAGGGAGTCAAGGAAGACAGGTCCTTCCGGCCTCCGGTGCCGCTGTCTTCCAGCACCGTAACTCGGGCGAACTTGTCGACGGCCAGGCCGTTGGAAGCGCCAACGGCGAAGAGCTTCTGACTGAGCCGCAGGTAGTTCAGGTCCGATGGGCGAAACTTGTAGACGCCGCCGACACCGGTACGCTTGTCCTTGATCCGCAGGTAGACGTCACCGGATCGAGCTGCGATTGCGGTGACCAGCGCCGGGTCACCGGGGCTCAGGAATGCCATGGCCGAGCCGGCTGTCATCAGGGCGACGGATCCCAGGGCGATGAGTCTTTTCATGCTCCTCATCCTTTCTTCTGAAGCGATTGAAGCGTCTTCAGCAGCAGCCGAGCTCGATCCTCGGCCATTCGATGCTTCTTGAGGAGGTAAGCCAGGACATCGAGGGTCAAGTCCTTGCCTCCCGTCAGCACGAGGCGGTTGAGCGGCCTGTCCACGATTTCTGAGAGTACTCGGGAACGGTATCCGGTCCAGCGTGTCACCAGGCTAGACAGACGTCCTGCATCCTCATCCCGGCCGACGGACTTGTCGGGAGTCTGGGACCAGAGTGCAGCGTAAGGATTGTCGAACTCCGAGATGTGTTCGCCGTACTCCTTGGCGTCCAAGGGGTCGATAGCTCTGGCGACGGAGGGTTCGACGAAGGAGCTGTTCAGGACTGTGCCGTAACCGCGGATCCGGGCGACGGTTGTGATGGCCTCGAGGATCTCATCCTCCATGGCGTTGAATTTTCGTTCTCGGCTGTTCTGGGAAGAGAAGAGCTTCTTGTTTGCCTGCTCATCAATCTTCACCATCTCGTCATTGAGCTCGTTGAAGCGATCTTCCAACTCTTTCTTCTTCTTCCAGAACCTGTTCTCCAGATCGGCGAGCTTGCCCGCTAGGTTGGGTTCTCCTGCCCGATTCTTGAGGTTCAGGGTCTTTTCGTTCAGATCCTCCGCGAGACGGGCGATCTCCTGACTGACCTCGAACCGGTCCCGGTTCAGCTTGTCGAAGCGGGACCGGTTCTGCTGGGCTGTCCGGCTCCGGGCGACGGCCCGCTCCTTGAAGATGCGGGTTCTGCCCTCCGGGGTGGTCCCATCAGGAAATGGCTGTTCGAATCTACGGGAATCGAAATGATAGAGCTGCATGCCGGGATGAAAGAGCATCAGGAAAGCCAGGTCCACGGTGGCCAGATCCTCATGGGCCTTCTGGCTGGAGGCGACGGTCTTCTTGCGTCCCAGAAGGCGGTCGAGTTCGTCCACCGGGTCCGCTCTTCTGGACTGGGCCTGAAGGGTCGCGACAGCCATCATGGCCATCATGGTCAGGATCAACAGGAGAGCGGTCTTCCGGATGTGGGCAAACAAGAGCGGAAACTCCTTCATTATTGAGAACAGACATACCCCCATTCTCAAGCTTAACAGAAAGATCGCCAAGCGAGGAGCCGGTATTTTTACGGTGTCAACCCTATACGTGAGTCATGGGACGCGGGAAAGTAGTGGATGTCACGGAAGAATGACGAACCGGCCTCGAAAGGAGGTCCTTCCGGGGCGGGCATCCGCCACGGTGAGTCGCCAATCAGTCACTTTCTTCAAGACCCCGGCCGACTTCTCAACAGTGAATCAGCGGCCCGTCTTCTGCCGGAGCTGTTTCGCCTCGGCCTTGACGGCCTCCGCCTCCGGTGGGGAGATGACCTTGTCCCACATGATCTTCTTGGCTGTCAGTTCGCAGAACTCGGTCTTGACGACGAGGAAGACCCAGATGGCGATGCATCCCACTGTCCAAACCCGGGAACGGGCCAGGCCGAGGGAGATGTGCTTCAGGATCTCCTCCAGGCCCATCCGGATGACCACAGCGAAGAGGGCCAGCAGGATCATCCCGGGCAAGTAATAGCCAAAGGCAGCAACCAGTGACTTGAAGGGCATTTCCTTTGCCCAGAGAAGGCTGGAAAGGTCGAGGATCATAAGTCTGACACCGCCCTGTCAGTGGCTATTTCGGGAACAAAGAAACCACTGGAGCATACCATCACGGAGCCCCAGCGGCAGAGAGTGACTTCAGGCGATCCAGGGAAAGCCCCCCGGCCTTCCCCTGGAGGCAGCGAACTATTCTGCCTTGCCACCCTTTTCGGCCGCCTCTTTCTTGGCGACTCCGGCAGCTTCGGCAGCCTTGGCGGCCTTGGCACGGGCTTCCCCGTCCGCGGCGGCCTGATCGCTGATCTTCCGGGCGTCGGTGACACCGGACTCGATATCACCGTACATGTCACCCGTGCTCGAGCGAATCGCATTGATCGCAAGAATAGCGAACATTACAAAGATGACCAGCAGCGCCCCGTACTCGACGAGATCCTGCCCCTTCTTGTTGCGAAAACGACGCATCTTCCCTGCCTCCTTGATGAGCTCCGATCCAGCTTTTGTTTCCCTGTGACCTATCTTATCCTCAGTTGGCCACTCTTGATCATCTTACTATCACGAGCAAGGTGTATGTCAACTCAGATCGATTCGATTCAAATCCTGGAGGAGTCCATCAGATCACCAGAAAGAGCAAGGGTTCTCGCTCTTCCCTCCGAAAGGGTCAGAGGCCGAGCGTCATGGACCTGAGCATTCTAATAGTCGGATACAACAGCCGGGCGCTGCTGGAGCCCTGCCTGGCGTCATTGACCCGAGAGCTCAGCACGCAGCTCCGGTTCGAGGTGGCTGTCGTCGACAACGCTTCGACTGACGGTACCATTGAGTGGATTCGCCGTGAACACCCGTCGATCCAGGTTGTGGCCAACAGCGAGAATGTCGGCTTCGCCCGAGCCTGCAACCAGGCTCTGTCGGTTACCTCCGGCCGGCTGGTCCTGTTCCTGAACCCGGACACGGAGGTTCCAGCGGGGGCCCTGGACGATCTGGCTCGAGAGCTGGAGGCATCGCCCTCTACCGGGCTGATCGGACCCAGGCTCACCGGCGAGGGGCCGCCAGCCTGGGGCGAATTTCCCTCCTTCTGGAACCTGCTGCTGGGCCAGATTGCCACCGGACCATCGGTCGAACCCGGCAGGGGTCCCGTGGACTGGCTCCTGGGGGCCTGTGTCATGGCTCGCCGCGGCCTGATGGAACGATTGGAAGGCTTCGACGAGGACTACTTTCTGTATGGAGAGGACATGGATCTTTGTGATCGGGTGGCGGAAGCCGGTCTGCAGGTGGTTTACTATCCGGCGGTAACCGTGGTCCACAGAGGGAATCCGGTCTTCAGTACCGATCGTCTCGACCGGATTTCGCGGGCTCGGTTGCTCTTCTTCCGCAAGCGAAGGAGCCTCATCGAGTTCGGCCTGGTCTATCTTGGTACCTTGATTGTGAGAGGCCTCCGGCGACTGAAGGCCTGTATCTCCCCGAACTCCTGACGTGATTCCAACATCCTGAGCGGACAGGATCTCAAGAAAGGCAGCCCACTCCATGAAGATCTTCCTCGGCAACCCTCCCTGGTATCGCGAAGGGCTCTATTTCGTCAGGGCCGGGTCGCGCTGGCCCCACTTCGAGGAGAAGGGATGCACCTACATGCCTTTCCCCTTCTATATGGGCCACGCTGCGGCGATGCTGGAAGAAGCGGGCCACCAGGTCTGTGTCTGCGATGGCGTGGCGGAGGGCATCTCCCAGGATGAATACATCCGCCGGGCCGAGGAGTTCGGGCCCGACTTCGTGTTTCAGGAGACATCCACCCCCTCCATCGAAGAGGATCTAGGTGTGGTCAAGAAGATGCGGGACCTGCTCCCGGAGGCCCTCTACGGCATGGCGGGTATGCATGCCCCGATGCAGGACAAGTCGTTCCTGGCCGAGACACCCACCGTCGATGTCAGCTTCGTGGGCGAGTACGAGACCACCCTTGTGGACATCGCGAGCTTGATGGACCAGGGGAAGAAGGACTTCTCCTCCGTGGAGGGTCTGGTTTGCCGGGATGAAGAGGGAAACCTGCACGAAACGGGCCGCCGGCGGATGCTGGCCAACGTGGATGACTATCCCTGGCCGGCCCGGCATCACTTCCCCATGGATCGGTACCACGACGAGCCTGGCGATATCCCCCAGCCCTCCGTGCAGATGTGGGCGTCCCGAGGATGCCCGTTCCATTGCAACTTCTGTGTTTGGCCCCAGCTGATGTACGCCAACAACCAGTACCGGCCTCGTTCGCCCCAGTGCATCGTTGATGAGATGGAACACCTGGTGAAGGAATGGGGCTATCGATCGGTCTACTTTGATGACGATACATTCAACATCGGAAAGCCCAGGATGCTGGCCCTGGCCGAGGAGATTCAACGCCGGGGACTGAAGGTGCCCTGGGCGGCGATGTGCCGGGCCGATCTGATGGATCGATCCCTCCTGGAGGCTCTCAAGGCTTCGGGAATGGCGGCTGTGAAGTATGGCATCGAGTCGGCGGATCAGCAGGTCGTGAATGACTGCGGCAAGGCCCTCTCCATTGCCAAGGTACGCCAGACCTGCCAGACGACTCGTGAGCTTGGAATCCGGATGCACCTGACGTTCATGTTTGGTCTGCCAGGAGAGACTCGAGAGTCGGCGGGGCGAACGAAGGAGCTGGCCCTGGAGCTGGATCCCCACTCCGCCCAGTTCTCCATCGCGACCCCCTTCATAGGGAGCCGGTATCACGAGCAGCTCCTGGAGACGGGTCATCTGAGGAGCGAGAACTACGGTCGATTCGATGGCTACAGAACGACGGAAGTCCGGACCGATGAGCTGTCGTCGGAGGACCTGGAAGAGATCGCGGCGGACATGCACAAGTCCTGGCGGGAACACACAGTTCGACGGGGTCCCCAGGGACCCGCTGTGCATCAGGAACGGCACGGCGTGACTGTCATCGTTCCCCACGTGGCCAACAGAGATCTGCTGGAAGAGTGCCTCGCCTCCCTGGAGGCTCAGGACACGAAGCCTCTGGAAGTCCTGATCGTGACCAACGAGTCGCCGGAGCATCTGGCGGATCGCTTCCCGTCATACCGGTGGGTGGATGCCCCGGAGAGGCAGGGCTTCTCGGCTGCGGTCAACGCGGGAATTCGGGAGGCCCGAGGCGAGTTCGTGGCGTTGCTCAACGACGATGCCGTGGTGGGACCCAACTGGCTCTCCGAGCTGGCGACGGCCCTGGACAAGACGGCTGCAGCGGGTTTTGCCGCCAGCCGTGTCCTCGACTATTCGGATCGGCGCAAGCTTCAGAGCGCCGGCGACAGTGTGACCCTCTCGGGTTATGCCTTCAGCCGCGGCTCCGGTGAGGAGGATGGCCCCAGGTACAACGAGAAGGTCTTCCTCTTCGGAGCGAGCGGGTGCGCCGCGATGTATCGCTATCAAATGCTCGAGGATCTGGGACTGTTCGACGAGGACTTCGAGAACTATCTCGAAGACGTGGATCTGTCACTGAGAGCCAACCTCTGGGGCTACCGGTGTCTCTATGTGCCCATGGCCATCGCCTATCACCGTGGAGGAACCACGACCGGTGGAATGCGCCATCCCGATGTGGTGCGCCGTTTCGGCAGGAATACGGTGAGCCTGATGGTGAAGGACTTTCCCAGGGAGGTGTTCCGGAAGCACTTCCTGAAGATCGGCGGCTACCTGACCTTCATGGTCTTCTATCACCTGTTCTGGACCCGCCAGGGCATGGCCTACATCAAGGGCCTCAAAGAAGGCTGGGACGGCAGGCACAACATGCTGCTGAAGCGGAAACAGGTACTGGGAGGCATGCGTGTCAGCCCCGGCGAGGCCTACCGGATGCTCTGGGACGGACGCAAGGATCTGGACGAGTTCAAGACGACCCGGTTGCCCAGGATGCTTCGAGCGATGAACTTGGGGTGAGGCGGGCCCCTCCTACGACTCGGCTGCGGTGCTCTCCAGCAACGTATTGACGTCGAGGAAGGACTCTTCGATGACCTTGATCTCGCCGTCGATCTTTTCGATGTCTCGATCCATCTCGGCGTCGACCCGGGAGGAGTCGGCGTTGAGGGTGGCGATCTTCATGTGGAAGTTCTTGATGTACTTGAAGATGATGTCCATCTGAACGTCATAGAGGCGCCGCATCTTCTCGATCTTCCCGTAGTTCTCCAGCATGGCCTCCGACATCTCGAGGCTTTTCTGGAGCGCTCGCGTCATGCCCGCGTCAGTTTCGCTGTCCAGGTCGCGGTTCAGGCGGTCGATGTCGCCCTTGATCTCCTTGATGTTGTAGCTCTGATAGACAGAATCGAGCTGCCTCTTCTTGGACTGAAGGGTCGAGAGCCGCTGATCCACCAGGTTCTCGATGCGGGGATTCAGGCTCGAGGCCAGCAGGCTCTTGGTGCTGGAGTCGGAACCGGCGATGGTGCGCAGAATGTCCTGCTTCAACATCTCTGCCGGGGAGCGGGGGAGTTGCAGGTGCCGTTCCACCTGGCCCTTCTGAAGGTTGTAGAAGAAGGCCAGGGAAATGGAGCTCATGACGAGACTGACGAAGAAGGTCCCTGGATAGCCCGTGAGGATCGAGAAGGTGAAGAAGACCGGGGCCAGGTAGGTCATGAACCGGACGAGGGTGACGTCCTCCCTCGTATCCGATGAGCTCTGGTTGGTGACCTGTTTGAAGTTGTTCAGGTGCTTGATGGTGGACCAGCTCGAGTAGAGGGCCAGAAGCATCAGGGGCAGAGCGACGCCGTGAAGTCCGACGATCTTCAACATGAAGGCCAGGGAGAAATCGAGAAGGGTGAAGACCGTGCTGGTCATGCCCGACTTGGCACTTTCGAGGGAACACTTGAAGCAATTGCCGCTTCCGTCAGTGATGACGTCGCTGCAACGAGGACAGAGTTCTCTATCCTCTATGACGAGCAGCTCTGACAAGGGTTCCCTTCGATCTGTCGGACATCAGCAGGAACCCGGATGGGTCTCCTCAACACGGAATGAAATATAGGCATGGCGAATGGCCTTGTCAACACGACCTGCGAGCGGGGGGGGGAGTCGGTGGAGGACTTGACAGAGCGTGGATTCGGCTCAGGAACCGGGAACTACCGGGCTCTGCAAGCGGAGTGTCAGATGGAACTGGCACCGGGAGCAGGGGAGGTGACGGTGGGACGGCGACCAAGTTGTGCAGGGGCTCAATACGTAGGAGCGTACTCGCTGTGGCCGAGCCGGGCTTCGCCGTTGGGCACGTAGTAGGTATCCCCCGTTTGGCCAGCCAAAGGATTTGCGCCCGAACCTGCGGGATTCCTGCGACCGTACCGGCGGCAGAATGTGAAAGAGCCATTCTGCCACTCCTCGGTTCGAGTACTCCAGTTGAACCCCTCGAGGGGATCCTCCGTGGTGGTTGGATTTGCCGTGTCGAAGGTTTGCCTGGCCGAGAAGAGGCGATTCACGTAGGTGTAGATGCGAGGATCCGGAAGTCCTCCCCACAGACCTCTGACACTTCCCGGGCGAGCCCCGGACTGACCGGCGGTGTTTGAAATCCCCGTATAGTCGACTCCCAGGTTCTCTTCGTCCTCTGGACACCTGAATATCTTGGCCTCCGATACGAGCCTCAGTACCCTGTTGTTACCGGTGTTCGTGACTCCCCACGAAATGGGTACGGTCCCCAGCCAGACCGAGTAAGGGGTCGACAGTCCTGCTGCCCGGGTGTTATCGATCGAGGAGTCTGTCCCCAGCCTGAGGACCGTGTCGGGCTCCAGATCTCCTCTCGTGACCTCTGTTACCTTGATTGCGGCGGCGATCTCCTGCTGATGAATGAGACAACGATTCTTCCTCGCTGTGCTGGCGAATTCGCCGTACTTGGCGACTCCCATGGAGGCGAAGATGCCGAGCACGATGGTGACGAACAGCAACTCCAGGATGGTGAAGGCATGTCTACGTTGAGTTCGCATGTCAGGTTGAGGAGATCAGGTGACAGAAACGGGTTCCCCCCCTTTGAATATAGGCGCCATGCGGCTTGGCGTCAACCGGAGCGAAGTCGGACCCGGGTCTCGCCGTGCGGGGTGCATGTCCCGTAGGGGGTCCCCTGGCCTATTCCGGATCCGTTCGCCCCACTATGGATGCCCGCATCCATAGTAGACTATATGGCCGCCCGCTCCATTCATCCTTCGACAGGCTCAGGACGAACGGATCGGGAAAACTCGGCCATTCAGTCGTCCTGGATGCGGGCATCCATAGTGGGGCGAACGGAGGAGGGGACC
>JAJFLN010000486.1 GCA_021772705.1 Candidatus Cloacimonadota bacterium
CCCGGTCCGGTTCCAGCGTCATCCTGAGCTTCACCAATCCCCTCTTGGTGGACACCTCCTACACCCTGACGCTGGGCGCAGGGCTGCAGGACCTGGCAGGAAACCCCCTGGAGCCCGCCAGCCCCATTCTCTTCCGGACCATCAACATTCCGGGGCAGCTGGGAGACAAGACAGCACCGACGGTGACCAGCGTGAACCCGGCCAACGGCAGCACTGAGGTGAACATTCAGTCAGACGTGTTCATCAGCTTCAGTGAGAGCCTGAACAGCGCCAGCACCCTGTCGGTGACCAACTACTCCTTCACCACTCCCGGCGGTGCCTGGCCCATCACGGCGACGCAGCCCGTTCCCACGGCCGTCACTCTGTCCCCCCAGAAGCCACTCCTGGGCGGCATCGACTACACATTGCTGCTGACCAGCGGCCTGACGGACAATCAGGGCAACCCTCTGCTGCCCACCCGATCGGTCTTCACCACGGCCAACGTTCCCGGCGTTGCAGGCAGCGACGTGACGCCTCCGATCCTGGCCATCACCAGTCCTTCCGATGGAGCCCAGGGCGTGGACGTCAACTCTCAGATCCTGCTCGTCTTCAGCGAGGAGATGAGCGCCACCGCCGCCGTGACCACCAACTACCAGTTGACCACCACGGAGGGAGAGGCGTTGACGCCAAGTACGGTTACCCAGTCCGGCGCCACTGTGGTGCTCCGGTTCACCGGGGGACTCCTGACGGACCGGAACTACACATTGACGATCCAGAATCTGGCCGACAAGGCGGGCAACAGTCTGCTCCTGACCAACCCGCCGACCTTCTCGACACTGCAGATCGCGGGAGTGCCGGGAGACCGGACCGCACCGGAGATCGCAAGCTCCATCCCCACACCGGACAGCGAAGTGGGTGTCTCGGCAGAGTTCTTCCTGACGTTCAACGAAAAGATAGAGCCCAGCACTCTCACGTCCACGGCAAACTACTCGTTGACCACCAGCGGAGGACCCATCTCCCTGACGGTCACTCGTCTCACCTCGTCTTCGGTGAAGCTGTCGCCCGTGGCGCCTCCCCTGCCGGGCAACGCCCAGTTCACCCTCTTCATCACCAGTGGGATCACGGACCTGCAGGGCAACGCACTGGTTCCAGTGTCGATCAGCTTCTCCACCCCCGACGTGGTCGGCGTGCCCGGAGCGGACCGGACGGCGCCCACTCTGGTCAGTTCGGTTCCCGCAACGGGCTCCACCAGCGTCAATCCCGAGACGGCGATCGTCCTGACCTTCAGCGAGGACATGGGCAGCTCCGCTTCTCTGGCGGCCAACTACAAGCTCACCACCAGCGGAGGCTCGCTGGTACCGAACCTGTTTGCCAGTTCCGCCGGAACGACGGTGGTCCTCACCTTCGGGCAGAACTTGCTGGCTGACGAGACCTTCTCCCTATCCCTGTCGCGGAACATTCAGGACCGGGCCGGCAACGCCCTCATCCCGCCGTCGCCGGTCACGTTCAAGACCATCGCCGTCCCAGGCCAGCCCGGGGACAAGACGGCCCCAACGGTGGTGTCCGTCAATCCCGCCGACGGCACGGAGGTCACGACGAGCGCCATCTTCTTCGTCACCTACAGCGAGCCCATGGGCAACAGCGCCTTCTCGGCGAGCAACTACATCCTCACCACAGCCGGCGGGATATTCCCCATAGCAAGCGTGGTCGCCCAGAACGACAGCGTCGCCAAGATCACGCCTCAGCTGCCCCTTCTGGGAGCCCTGACCTATCAGCTGGCCCTGACGAGCAACATCACCGACAAGGTCGGCAACGCTCTCCAATCGGACACGATCGACTTCACGACCCAGGCCGTACCGGGACAGACCGGCAGCGACATCGTTCCGCCGGCCCTGCTGGCATCGAACCCGGCTGACGGCGCGACCAACGTCAACCCGTCGACCCGGATCGTGCTCACCTTCACGGAGCCGATGGACACGACGAGCACCCTGAGCGCTGCGAACTACACCATCGCATCCGATTCAGGCAGCTTCAATCCGGCCCTGACTCCGACGCAGCTCACGATTCCCCCGAACTCCATCGAGATCCAGCCCGGCGTCCTTTCGGGAGACACGCAGTACACCGTGATCCTGTCCAACAACATCCTGGACAAGGCCGGCATCCCCCTGAGCCCGACGGCCTTCAGCTTCACCACGGGCAATGTGATCGGCAGCGGCGGCGACACCACCCCTCCCGTGATCTCGTCGACCAATCCTGTGAATGGATCCATCTCCGCATCCCTCAACACGGCGATCACGGTGGTGTTCAGCGAGCCCGTCGACATCACTCCCGTGACGGACGGCCTGACGAAGGCGACAGGATTCAACTCTGCCCTGAACACTGCCAACTACGACTTCTTCACCAACTCGGGCAACATCGGCATCGCGTCGGTGACGAATCTCTCGTTCCCGCCGAACGCTGTGCTCCTCACGCCCGTCGGCGGGACCCTGCAGGGAGGCACGTCCCACTCGCTGGTCCCGTCGAACCGGATCCAGGACACGGCTGGAAACAGCCTCGTGAGCTCCCTGGTCCAGTTCACCACCGTCGATCAGCCCGGACAGGGTACGGGTGACATCACCACACCGGCCGTCTCGATCACTCAACCGCCGAACGGATCGAGCATCAGCAACATCCGAACGGACATCACCTTCAGCTTCAGCGAGGCAATGAGTCAGGGCACGGCACTAAATGACTCGAACTCGGTCACGAACACCTCGAACTACAGGGTGATCAGCACGAACAAGACCGGCGACACTGCAGTCACTCTGGTCCAGGCTCTCGCTTCTATCTCACCCTTGACGGTGCCGGCCAACACCTATCGACTCCTCTTCGCTAGCGATCCAGATCTGCCCATCGACAATCGGGTCTACTTCATCGAGTTGAGTAACAAGATCCAGGATCAGGCGGGCAATCCACTCACCTCGACGCAGCTCTTCTTCACTCTGGGATCGCCGCCGGAGCGGCCCACGGTCTCCTCCACCTCCCTCACCGCCACCGACGTGGCGACGACAACCTCGTCGATCACAGTCAGCTTCGATCAGGACGTGGATGACACTTTGGCAGACGGCCTGAACAACAACTTCCAGATCTTCGGACAGGCCACCAACAACGATCCCCCCGCTTCCACGCCCCCCGTGGAAAACATCTCCATCGCGGCGACCGAGACGGCGCCCACATCTGGCCAGTTCATCCTCACTCTGTCGATTCCGGCCGGTGGGACCTTCCGATTTCAGAAGAACACCAACTACACGCTGACGGTTACCGGGTTCGACTCCACCGCCTCCAACTTGGACCAGCAGAATTTCAGCTTCAGCTTCGTATCTTCCAAGAATTGACCCCCATCAGCTGAACCCAGGACCCCGTCGGGGCATGGCTTCCGACGGGGTCCTTTCATTCACCGGCGCTCACTTCCCGCCACGGAATCCCGTCCCTCCGATTCTCCCTCCGCCCCTGGACTTTTCCGCCGGGCTTCCGGATACAGGCCACGGAACTCTTCGAGTTCCGTGCCAGTCCCCGATCCCGGCTTCCCGCCTCACCGCTCCTCGCCTGTTCGCTTCTCACCTTGCCGGTCCTCACCTTGCCCCGTAGTAAACTGCCAGGGTCTATCACAAGGAGGTCCGCCCAGTGCCAAAGAAAGCAACGACCCGCAAGCCGTCCCGCCCCGCCATCAAGGCAATCGGTATCCTCACGGGAGGAGGAGACTGTCCGGGGCTCAACGCTGTGATCCGGGCCATCGTCAAGACCGCCACCCTTCGCAGGAAGTGGAAGTGCTTCGGCATCCAGGATGGTTTCGAGGGGCTTCTGACGCCGGGAAAGATCCAGGAACTGACCCCCCAGTCCGTCCAGGGCATCCTGCCCAGGGGCGGCACGATCCTGGGGACGACCAACCGGGGGAACCCCTTCAAGGCCGTCGTCCGCCGGGGCGGCAAGGACGTCGAGATCGACGTCAGTCACAAGCTGCTCCGGAACTTCTCCCGGGCCGGACTGGGCGCCCTGGTGGCCATCGGCGGCGAGGGCTCCCTCGACATTGCCCGGAAGCTGCACGCCATCGGCGTTCCCGTTATCGGGGTCCCCAAGACCATCGACAACGACCTGTCGGCGACGGACATCACCTTCGGCTTTGACACTGCCGCCAGCATCGCCACGGAGGCCATCGATCGGCTCCACACCACCGCCGAGAGCCACGGCCGGGTCATGGTCCTGGAGGTCATGGGCCGTCACGCCGGATGGATCGCTCTCAGGGCGGGCATCTCCGGCGGGGCCGACGTGATCCTGATTCCCGAGATTCCCTACGACATGGACAAGGTCGCCGCCGCCATCACCAGGCGAAGCAAGCGCTCCAAATTCTCCATCGTGGTCGTCGCCGAGGGCGCCGTGCCCCGAGGGGGCCGGATCTCCTCGGTGGGCAAGACCCGAGGCGGCGTGATTCGCCTGGGCGGCGCCGGGGAGTATGTGGGCGCCGAGATCCAAAAGCGGACCGGCATCGAGACCCGTGTGACCGTTCTGGGCCACCTGCAGCGTGGCGGGTCACCCACCACATTCGACCGGCTCCTGGGCACCCGGTTTGGCGCCGCCGCCGTTGATCTCATCCACCAGGGCGGGTTCGGCCGAATGGTCGCCCTCAGGACCCCAAAGATCGTATCGGCTACCTTGGACGAGGCCTGCGGCAAGCTCAACACCGTCGACCCCGCCGGGGACATGGTGAGAACCGCCAGAGACGTGGGCATCTTCATGGGCGGCTAAGGAATATCACGCAGGGGGGCGGGGCCACCATTGGAAATCACGGAGGTCACGGGGACCTCAGAGGACACAGAGATTTGGGTGAAAAAGAACCTCCGTGGTCTCTGTGACCTCTGTGACCTCTGTGACCTCCGTGTAACTTCCCGTGCCGTTTCACTCGAGATCGAGTCCACAGAGAAAACCCCCGAGCCAGTTCCGGCTCAGGGGTCTCTGTCTATCAGTGGGGCTGGATCTTACATCCGGGAGGGGTTTGCCCCCCGTCGCCGGGCCCGCTCCCGGTCGTAGAAGTTCTCCACGACCTTGTCCTCGAAGATGATCTGGCCAATCCGGCCGCTATCGATGAAGCGGTGGCGCAGGCTCTCCTTGCTCTCGTCGGGCCTGCCGCTGTTGAGCATGTAGTCGTCGGCTTCGACGACTCTTGGGGTCAGGGTGAAGATCAGATCGTTGAGCTCATTGGAATCAACGTGGCGGTGGAACAGGCGTCCCAGGATCGGAATCTTGCCCAGGAACGGCTGGGAGTCGAAGGCCTTGCTCAGGTTTTGAGACTTCAGACCGCCGATGATTGCCGTGTGGCCATCCTTCACGTTCAGGACGGTCTTGATGATGTTCGAGTCCTTCACCGGGACCTCACCCTGATCGCCCACGGTGATGACCCGGATCACATTGCTGATCTCCGGATTGATCGACAGGCGAATCGTACCGTCCTTGAACACGCTGGGCGTGAACTTGACCTTGGTACCCACGTCGGTGAAGTTGACCGTCTGCTGGCTGATGCCGTTCGGGTCGGTGGAGGAGATGATCGTCGGGAACTGCTGGGTGATGTTGATCTCCGCCGTCTGGCCTTCCTGGACGAGCATCCTGGGACTGGCGACGACCTCGCCGCGCTGGTTCGTCTTCAGGTAATCGAAGAGCACGCTGAACTGCTCGGGCCCGATGGTGCCGAACCTGAGCTGCAGGTTTCCGGCGCCGCTGCCGAGGTTGCTGAAGAACTCTCCCAGAGGCGTGGAGCGGCCTGCCTGGTTCACGATGCCTCGGAGGCCCGCCCCGAACTGGTCCCGGACGTTGCTGCTGACCTTCATGAGAGTGATCTCGGCGTAGATCTGCTTCAGGGGGCGGTCCAGTTCCTCGAGGAGGCTGGCAATGAAGTCCAGGTTGAAGGCCGTCTCGGTGATCAGGACCCGCCGGGTGTTCGACGTACCGACTGAGGACTCCGAGGCTCCGCTGCCTCCGGCGGAGCCGGATCCACCACCGCCGCCGGAGTCTCCGCCGCTCTCGGAGCCGCCACCGCCACCACTGGAGGCAGCCCCCGACAGCTCCAGAAACTGGACATCGGCGAAGCCGGGAAGCTGGAACTTGATGGCCTTTTTGAAGAGCGAGGCCGAGATGTACTTCAACTCGAAGACCCGGAACCGGGTGAGTTCACCCTTCTGGGGGACATCGAGGGTCATCAGCACCTTCGCGATCTTCCTGTGAATGCTCGGTTTTGCCGTGACGATCAGCTGGTTGTTGATCCGGTCAGCGATGACAGGTCCAGTGCCGCTGGT
Organism: Candidatus Cloacimonadota bacterium; assembly: GCA_021772705.1. Lineage (GTDB taxonomy): Bacteria > Muiribacteriota > UBA6191 > JACPRK01 > JACPRK01 > OFTM100. The sequence goes on from JAJFLN010000486.1 coordinate 6,303, forward strand.
GGCTCCCGGCTGAGGCGCCTCCGGCGAGGCGAGAGCCGCCAGGGGACTGGCAGCGGGCGCCTCGCCTCCGCTACTGGTGTCTCCTACGAGAGAGCCGATCTGAGGAGCGATCTGCACGGCGCTGGCAGCGCCTAGCTTGTAGATCCGGGTGTAGTCCGAGTTGGCGTTCTTGCCGTAGAGGGTGATAATCTTGCCTTCCACCCTGTACTCCAGCTCGGTGATCAGCGTCAGGGTGTCCAGCGCTTCTTGAATGGAGGTGCCCGTCAGGGACAAGTTCACGGTCTCGGCGAACTGCCCCGACGTGACAAAGTCATAGTTTCCATTGATGGCGATGCTCTCGATGACGCTCTGTACGGGCGCGCCCTTGATGGTGATCCCCACCTCCCCCTTCTTGTCGAGGGGAACGGGGTTCGAGGCCTCTTGCGCGCAAGCGACAGAGGTGAGAAACAGTGCTGCGACTAGCGCCTTGATTGGCAACATGATATCGTTCTCCGGCAAGCGTTCACACACGAACGGTCCGAACGACCGAGCATTCATATCTCTAATCGGCAACTCGACCCGTTCGGCTGAAGCCCCACCTCCTCGGAGAGGTGAGAGGGAGACTCGACGATGAACTTTCCCGGCACTCTCCGGACCGCGATCCTGGCTGCCCTGGCATTGAGCCTCACAGCTCCGCTTTCCTGTCTGGCACAGGGAAATGTGCAACTCAACATACGGCTGTACAACACGGAACAATCCCTGCTCAAGACCCGGCAGGATCTGGATCGGCTGTCGGAGAAAGTCAATCGAATCGAGGGACAGCTCAAGGGTCTGGACCAGCGATTCAGTCAGCTGGTCCTCGTGCTTGACGAGATGGATCGAAAGCGGCAACAGGAATTCGAGCAGTTCAAAGCGCAGTTGCGGCTGCCCGGGCCCTCGGCCCACCCGGCTCCGCCTCCCGGTGACAAGGGGAAGCAGTCTCGGAACCAGTCCGGGAACTGACATCTGAGGCTCCTGAGCTCTCATGCCAGACGCAAAGCAACGCTTCGCCACCGGGTGGCGAAGGCTACTGTGAAGAACTTGGAAGCCGGCGCATCGACGTGGCCATGGTCTTGACGCTCAACCATGGCCTCGGCGGGCGAGGCCGGTCAGACGATCCGGAAGGATGGCGTCAGACCTCCTCCAGCCCGCATCACTTCTTGCGCTGGTGGCGCGTGGCTCGGAGCAGCTTCTTGTGTTTGTGTCTGCGGATCTTCTTCCTCCGCTTTTTGACAACGCTGGACATAAATCACCTCCTATCTTGTTATTCGGTCTCCACAAGCATACCGCATGAAGCCTCAGGCCTCCCGCATCTCCTCGTAGTTCTCCATGAGTACCTGGACGGGCACCACACTCTTCAGGCCCGCTGATTTCAGTTTCGTCGCTCCCACCTTGAGCCTGGCGTAAGGCTTCTTCCTCGTACGCAACAGCCGCTCCAGGCTCTCCTCCGGGCTCTCTCCCTCTTCCCGGGAATCCAGGATCTGGCTGGTGAGAACCTGTTGATAGTGCGACAGATCGCGCGAACAGGTGGTGGCCAGCTCTCGGTCCCAGGGGTCCTCCAGGTTGAGCCGATCGAGCTCCTCGGACATGTAGTGAATGTAGAGAACCTCTCCGAGACGGTACCAGAGACCGGCGACCTGCTCCAGTGACGCTCCGGTCTGCTCCCGGATACGAATGATGGTCAACACGGGCTTCAGGAAGTGCATGGCCGCGATTTCCTGGGCCAGCTCCTGAGGGAAACCTTGCTCCGACAGGGTCTGTTCTTCCCGGGTCAGCTCGGTGCGAATGCTGGTGGAGACGTGGTCCCGCAGCTTCTTGCGGAACTCCCTCACTTCCCGGGCATATCGCTTTACCATGTTGCCGCTGATTTCCCGCTGCAGCTTGCTTCGCAGCACCCGGCGGCAGATGCTGAAGATCGTCTTCTCCAGCGCCAGCAGACCGTAGTACTGCCAGCGTGCCGGGACCCGGTTATCCAGTCCGTGAAGGGTAACCCTGAGCCGGTCACCCTGGAGCAGGTCGTTCACCAGCGTGTAGGCCCGGACGATCTCCGACACATCGTCGCCGGTCTCCTCCCGGAGTTGAACCACGAAGGCGATGCCGGCCTGGTTCAGGACGCGGTTGGCCAGATTGGTGGCGATGATCTCTCGGCGCAGACGGTGCTTGAGGCACTCCTCGCCGAATCGGTCCCAGACCGCCTGGGGCAGGTACTCCACGAAGTACTTGTTGTAGTACGGCCGATCCGGCAAAGGACTCTCCAGGATCTGATCGTAGAGGACCTTCTTGGCCCAACCGGCCAGGCTGGCGAGCATGGGCCGGGGCATGCCCATTCCCTTGTAGGGGGGGGCTCGAAGCTCGTCGGCAGGCGGAATCTTGTCGGCAGCCCTGGCGAAACAGCCCTGCTCCACCAGGAAATCGATGAGCCGGATGAAGGGCTCCATGTTCTCCTTGCTCCGGATCTGGTCCATGGACATCAAGGCGCCCTGCAAGTAGTTGGTGTGCAGGACCAGGCCTGACACGGCCTCCTTCACGTCCATCAGTATCCGGTTCCGCTCCGCCTCTCCCGAGATGAGATCCTCTTCCATCAGGTGCTGAAAGAGGATCTTCAGATTGACCTCCCGGTCGGAGCAGTCCACTCCTCCCGAGTTGTCGATGGCATCTGTGTTGATCCGGCCGCCCTTGCGGGTGAACTCGAGACGGGCCGACTGGGTGATGCCCAGGTTGCCTCCCTCGCCGATAACCTTGGCTCGAACCTTGGTCGCGTTGATCCGGACGTCGTCGTTGGCCTTGTCCCCCACGTCCAGCGCCGTCTCTCGACCGCTCTTGATATAGGTCCCGATGCCGCCATTCCAGAGCAGATCGCAGCGGGCACGCAGACAAGCCCGGATCAGCTCGTTGCCGTTGAAGGTATCCTCATCGACTCCCAGGAGCGCCCGGGCCTCGGCGCTGAGGTGGATCGTCTTGGCCCCTCGCTCGAAGATCCCGCCGCCCTCACTGATCAGCTTTCGGTCGTAGTCCTCCCAGCTGCTCCGGGGAAGCTCGAAGAGGCGCTTTCTCTCTTTCCAGGCCGGACCCGGGTCCGGTTCAGGATCGATGAAGATGTGCCGATGATCGAAGGCCGCCACGAGTTTGATCTTTTCCGACAGGAGCATTCCATTTCCGAAGACGTCTCCGGACATGTCTCCGATGCCGACCACAGTGATCTCTTTCTTCTCCAGGTCGACTCCCAGCTCCCGGAAGTGGCGAGTCACACAGACCCAGGCGCCTCGAGCCGTGATCCCCATCTCCTTGTGGGAGTAGCCGTGGGTTCCGCCGGAGGCGAAGGCGTCGCCCATCCAGAACTTGTAGGCTTTCGAGATCTCGTTGGCCGTGTCGGACATGACCGCCGTTCCCTTGTCAGCAGCCACCACCAGATAGGGGTCGGGATCATCGGCGCATACCACGCCCGCGGGATGGACCGTTTCGCCCATGACGATGTTGTCCGTCAGGTCCAGCAAGCCTCCTATGAAGACCTTGTACTGATACGACATCTCCTGCTGCATCCGGTCCCGGGCCGCGAAGTGGCGTTTCAGGACGAACCCGCCCTTGGAGCCGACGGGCACGATCACGGAGTTCTTCACCATCTGGGCCTTCATCAGCCCCAGGATCTCGGTCCGGAAGTCGTCGGGCCTGTCGCTCCAGCGCAGCCCTCCCCGGGCGACCTTGCCACCCCGGAGATGGACTCCTTCCACGCCAGGACCGTGAACGAAGATCTCGCAGTGCGGTTTGGGCGACGGAATCTCCGGCAGGTTTGGACTCGACACCTTGATGCTGATGCCTTCCCGGTCCTTCAAGAAGAAGTTGGTGCGCAGAGTGGCTCCGATGGACTGGAACAGGTTCCGCAAGATCCGATCGGCGCTGATCTCGCTGACCTTGTCGAGCTGCCGAAAGAACTCGGAGCCGGCATCGACAACGGCGGCTTCCCGATCGCCACTGAAGTCGGGATTGAACTTGCAGTCGAACACCACGAACAGCGCCCGGGACGCGTCGGGATGTTTGAGAAGGGCGCTGTTGGCTGCCTCCCTGGAGTAGCTCCGGGACACCTGCAGCATGAGGTTCCGGTAGGTCACCAGGACCTCCGCGCCTCGCCAGTCCAGGCCGGCGCCCAGGACGAGGGCGTTCAGGGGATCACTCTCGCAGCGTCCTTGCAGGACCTTGAGCAACATCTCCGAGAGGGGCTGCATCCGGGCGGTGGGGATCTGCTCGCCCGCCGCATCCAGAACCTCGAAGGCGTGAATGATGGCCGGGTTACTGCCCCGTCCCTGGAGCTCGGTGGTGAACTCGTCCACCACGTGAAGCCCGGCGTTGGAGAGGATCGGCATGATCCGGGACAGAGAGACCTTCTTGGTCTCAAACAGGCGGACCTCCGTGACGTCCTTCCCGCTGGTCATGCCCTGATAGCGGAAGATTCCCACCCTGGGGGGATCCACGACCTCGAGCTCTTCGAGATAGCGAATGTCCCAGAGCGCCGACTCGATGTCGTAGTAGTTCCCGTAGACATCGGGCAGGGCCCGGCAATACTTCCTGGCTAGCTGCTTGCCTGCCGGACCGGGCTCCATGGCCTCGATGGCCTCGCCCAGCTTCTCCTTCCAGGTCCGGACCATCTGTTCCAGTTCCTGCTCGATTTCCCAGAGCACCTTGGAATCCTCCGGAAAGCTGGGATTGAACAGGTAGATGTGCAGCCGGCTCGTGTCCATCTCACCGGTGCAGTGATAGTCCCGCATCAGGGTCGGCTTGAGGGTCTTCTGGAGATGGGCGAGCAGCTGGTCTCTGAGTCCGGCAGAGTAGTTCTGCTCCGGCATCGAGATGGTAGCGATGAGCCGCTCTTGGTCTGGCTTGGCCCGAAGGCTGATCAGGATCTCGCTCCCATCCTCGGCGTTCATCAGCGTCTCCACCTCTTCCCGCAAGTCCTCGGAGGTGGAGTTGAACAGGAACTCCTTGGGCAGGGAGTGAACGATCGAGAGAGCCAGCTTGTGGGAGTGAGAATCCTCCAGGAAACCGAGGACGCTCATGACGTCACCGAGCTTGTCCCGGATCAGCGGAATCCGATCCGGCTTCTCCAGCAGGGCGGTGGATGTGAACAGCCCGACTACCTCGAAGACGCACGTCACGGCTCCGTCCTCGCTCCTCGACTTGAGAGAGACGTAGTCCATCTCCTCGCTGCGGTGGATCGGAGAGAGCATGCCGGTCCTCATCACGGCCAGGGTGTGGTTCCTGGCCAAGGCAGCCTGGAAATCCCGGGCCAGCTCCTGATCCAGGGCATCCCGGAAGGTCCGGGTCACGGGCCGGCCATTACGGAAGAGGCCGAAGGAGCGCTCCTCGTCCTGAACCAGATCGTCACCCTTGGGTGTGAGCCATCGGCAGCCCAGATAGGTGAAGTTTCCCTTCAGGGACCAGAGCATGAAGTCTCGCTTCTGCTCGCAGGTCGAGTTGACCTCAGGATAGGCTTCCGGCCGCTGGAGAATATCCTCGGCGACCTGCAGGATCTGCTGCTTCATCGACGGATACTCGTCGACGGCGATACAGACCATTTCCAGAACCTGCCTCAGATCGGCGGCGATCTTCTCCAGTCCGCCGGCTTCCACGATTCTGTCGATGTGGAAGTAGACGTGGGCCTCTCGAGGTCCCTCATGCTGGGCCGCATCGATGCGAACGATACGACCGGAGTCGTCGCGCTCCACCACTGTCACGGGATGGATCGTGAGGTGGATCTCGATCTGGTTCCGCCGGAAGTACTCCTTCGCCGTGTCGACGATGAAGGGGCGATCGAGCAGCCTGGCCTCGATGATGGAGACGTTGACATTCCAGGCCTCCTTTCCCTCGGCAGGCAGGGAGGCCCGGAGCGAGCAAGCCCCGCTGATGGGGGGCTTGAAGAACTCCCAGCGCTCCAGCAGGAAGTTGAGCAGGTCGTTGCTCTGCAGGAATCCGCGATACCGCTTGGGTATGGCGGGCCAGTAATTCTCGGCGAACCTGCCGAACAGTTCCAGCTCGTCAGCAGGAAGTCGATCTCCAGCAGTTTCGAGTGCTACTACCAGTTCATCATCCATGACGGCACGCAGGAAGGCCCTGCATCATCGCGATGCAGGGGTAACGGGGGGGCCGGAAACAATAGCAGAGAGCGAGAACCGAGTCAACGTATGGAACGAGCATTCAGGCTGCAGTTTCGAGCCTCACTTTCGCCCCATTCTGGGTGCCCGAGCCAGCAGGGGCGTCCGATCTCCCGACGAGATGCCCGGCATGGGCTCCACGGCGAGGTACCAGCTGAACTTCACATGCTCTCCGGAGTAGCTGACGGGACCCTGAGCCGGCAGGAGCAACACGCCGGAGCGCTCGCTGGGGATGCCGGCCTTCAACGAGACAGGCTCCATTTCGTGGAGGGCGACTTCATGAATCTCCGGAGACCCGGAGCCATGACACCGGTAGGCCAGTCGAACCCTGACGAGAGGCACGTCCCGGCCCTCATCGCAGCAGAGCCGGAGGGTGAAGGGAACCTCCTGGCCCAGCTCGAATGTCGGAAAGGGGTCCGGCGCTCGAGGAGTCGGCTCTGGCTTTGCCATCAGCAAGTCTATCTGGACAGGCTCATTCACTTCATCAGGACCGGTAAGACCTTGATCGGCCAGGCTCGATTCGCCGCGGGCATTCCCCGGACCTCCACTTCCAGATCCACTGACCAATCAACGAAGAAATTCGCCGAGTGAAACGTGGCCGACCGGTCTCCGGGCATTCGCAGCTGGGTCTCGAAGCTCATGGCCACTCCTGCGGCGACGGAGAGATCTTCGGCGATCACAGCGGTCCGTTCAAAGACCTTCTTGACGTAATCCAGATTCCTGGATCCCTCTCTGAGCACGGCATGTTCGTGACATCGCAGATGAACCGCCAACCGTGCCACCGGATAGCCCCTGGCCGGCGTCAAGTCCAGCTTGACCTCCACCTTTTCGCCCAGCTTCACCGGCTCGCTCGCCAGGGCCAACCGAACCTCCGAGAAGGGCCCGTAACCCACCAGGCCCCGGACCCCATGGGCCAGCACCACTATTCCGATCAGATGCAAGCCCAAGGCCAGGAAACCCACTGTATCCAGGCTGGGGACCAGGAGAGATCCCCCGGTGACGGCGATCTCCCAGATCATGGCTCCCGCGACAGATGCGGCCGCGCTGGTCCGGTTTCTTGGATAGACTCGCATGGAACGGTTGTTTCTTCAAACGGGCTGAATTTGGGGGAACGGCCTGGAACGTTTAGGGGCCGGGCAAGAATAAATGCACAGAAGTCGCGCCCAGATTTGGGTCAGATTCGGCTGGTTCGAGCGAGCGGGACCGGAGGCGCAGTGGGCTACGTCGAGG